>NZ_JASDDD010000021.1:0-50293 GCF_030407555.1 Curtobacterium sp. APC 4022 | reverse complement strand
AGGTGGAGCCGCACAACCCGCGCCCGCCCGAACCGCGGCATCCCGCGGTTCGGGGCGGATTCGGTTGGGCGGAGGCGCGTGGACGGCTGGTGTCGCGCCTCGCGTCCGACGCCGCGGCCTGCGCGTGAGCGGCTGGTGCCGCGCCTCGCGGCCGGCAGCGCTCGCGGCCAGGGCCGCGGGTCGCGGTTCGAGGCGGACCCGCACAACCGTCGCCCGCCCGAACCGCGGGATGCCGCGGTTCGGGGCGGCTTCGGTTGGGCGCAGCCGAACGGAACCACGGGCGCGAAGGGCGCGCAGAGCGCGCCGCGCAGCGCGCCTACCCCCGCGGGGGCGCCGTCGTGTCGCCGATCTGCAGCTCGGAGCGGAACGACGCCGGCTCCGGCGCCTCGCCCTCGAGCATCGCGAGCGCGGCCCGGGCGGCCGCCTCCCCCTTCGGCACGAACGGCTGCACGAGCGTCGTCAGCTGCCGGATCGGCGAGCGGTGCAGCAGGCTGTCGTCGACGTGGATGCCGTCGAAGCCGACGACGCTGACGTCCTCGGGGACGCGGAGTCCGGCCTCGAGCGCGGCGGAGATCACCCCGACGGCGAGCAGGTCGCTCTGCGCGACGACGGCGGTGGGAGCGTCGAGTCCGGCGGCGAAGAGCGCGGCGCCGGCGATCCGACCCTCTTCGACGGAGCTACCGGTGGTGACGACGGCCGGTGCCCAGGGGTAGACCTCGCGGACGCCACGGAGGCGCTCCATCGTGGTGAAGGCAGTGGAGGACCGTTCGCGCTCCGCGTCGACGGGTCCGCGTTCGCGCGAGCTGTCGAGCGGCAGAGCGACGACGGTGACGGCTTCGTGGCCGAGCTCGCGGAGGTACGCGGCCGCCCGGCGGGAGGCGTCGCGGTTGTCGAGGTGGATCGGGACAGCGCCCTCGATGACGTCGGCCTCGATCGCGACGACGGGGATCGCGCGACGGCGGAGGACGGCGACCGCGGGGTCGATCCGCACGTTGCAACCGATCAGGATGACGGCATCCATGGGCGCGTCGACGAGCGGGGCCATGCCGCGTTCGTCGTCGAGAGGGCTGCGCACCAGGAGGAGCGAGACCCCGGCGGCCCCGGCGACCTCGGCGATGCCGTCGAGCGTCAGCACGTTCACCGGGTCGCGGAAGGCGTCGCTCAGCCGGTCGTCGAGGACGACGCCGATCACGCCGGACCGTCCGCGGCGCAGCGATCGAGCCCGGGGGTCCGGACCGTCGTAGCCGAGTTCCGCGGCGACGGCGAGGATGCGCTGGCGGGTGTCCTCGGACACCGGGCCGCTGCCGCTGAACGCCAGGGACGCGGTGGACGGGGCGACTCCGGCAGCGCGGGCGACGGCGGCGAGCGTCGGCCGGGAGGCACGCCCCACCCGGGTACCGCCCGTCGCGTCCGACCGCGGCGGGCGGGGAACACCGGCCGGGACGGCCGGGCCGGTCGGGCTGGACGCGCCGTCCGGGCTGCTCGCACCGGGCACCGGGGCGCGGTCGTCCGACTCGCCGGGTTCGCTTGCCGTGTCGTCCATCGCTGGTTAGCGTAACGGGCAGACCAGCTCGAATCGATTCGATCGGACAGACCCATGGCGACGGCCGTCACCCGCACCGCACCGACGACGCGCGCCTGGCGCAACGCGGTGTTCGTCGTGTTCACGCTCTCCGGGCTCGACATCGCCACCTGGCTCGGCCGGATCCCGAGCGTCCGCGACTCGCTCGGCGCCTCGCCCTCGACGATGGGGCTGCTGGTCCTCGGCATGTCCGTCGGGTCGATCGGCGGGCTCACCTTCGCCGGCCACATCGTCGCCCGCCTGGGTGCCCGGCGCGGGGTCCTCGTCGCGTCGGCAGCGCTGGCGCTCGGCCTGGTCGCCGCGGGCGTCGCCGTCACCCTGGGCTGGGGCTTCGCCGCGATCTGGATCTGCCTGATCGCGTTCGGCTTCGGCAACGGCCTGTGCGACGTGTCGATGAACGTGGCCGGTGCGACCGCCGAACGACTCGGTGGCCGGACGATCATGCCGCTGTTCCACGCCGCGTTCAGCGTCGGCACCCTCGCCGGCGCGGGCCTCGGTGCCCTCGCCGAACGCCTGGAGGTCCCGGTCGCCCTGCACTTCATCGTCGTCGGGGTCCTCACCAGCCTGGCGATGATCGTCGCCATCCGCTGGTTCGGCGACGACCGACACGTCGAGCCCGAGGCCACCGACACCAGCCCCGTCGCCCTGCCGGTCTCGCGCTGGGCGGTCTGGCGACAGCCGTCGACGCTCCTCATCGGCGTCATCGTGCTCGGCATGGCGCTGGCCGAGGGCTCCGCGAACGACTGGCTGCCCCTCGCCATGATCGACGGGCACGGCCTGGAGAACGACGGCGGCTCCGCGGTGCTGACGGTGTTCCTCGCCGCGATGACCGCCGGGCGCATCGCCGGCAGCCCGCTCATCGACCGGTTCGGCCGTGTGCCGGTGCTCCGCGTCAGCGCAGCCGTCGCCGTGGTCGGCCTCGGCATGCTCATCTTCGTGCCGAGCGTCCCGCTCGCGATCGTCGGCGTCGTGCTCTGGGGGCTCGGCGCGTCCCTCGGCTTCCCGATGGGCATGTCCGCGGCCGCCGACGACCCCCGCACCGCCGCCGCCCGGGTCAGCGCGGTCGCGACGATCGGCTACGTGGCGTTCCTCGCCGGGCCGCCGATCATCGGGTTCGCCGGGGACCACGTCGGGCTGTTGCACGGGCTGCTCATCGTGTTCGTGTTCATCATCGCGGCGGGCCTGGCGTCCGGCGCAGCGCGCGAGCGGACCGGGGTGGGCGCGGGTGCCACGCCGACCGCCCAGGCCGGCGACGCGCACGGCGGGGGTGTGGCGCGCCTCCCGTCCGACGTGGACCGGGCGGTCGACGCGACCGGCACCGAGGAGACCGGCACCGACGCGACCGACGCAGCCGGCACGTCCCAGAAGGCAGACGCCGACCGCCGCTGACCCTGCCAGCACCGGCTGCCCGCGACCGCACCCACGCCCCCCGGCCCGCCGACCCGCCGGGCCACCGCCGATCCCGGTTAGGCTTCCCGGGTGCGTCTCGTCATCGCCCGCTGCTCCGTCGACTACGCCGGTCGCCTGTCGGCACACCTGCCCCTCGCGAACCGCCTGCTCATGCTGAAGGCGGACGGCTCGCTGCTCGTCCACTCCGACGGCGGCAGCTACAAGCCGCTGAACTGGATGAGCCCGCCGTGCTCCATCGCGATCGCCGAGCCCGACGAGGACCAGGCCGCCGCCGGCATCACCCAGGTGTGGACGGTGACGCAGAAGAAGACGCAGGACCGCCTGATCGTCAGCATCCACGAGGTCTTCGCCGACGAGTCCCACGACCTGGGCGTCGACCCGGGCCTGGTGAAGGACGGGGTCGAGGCGCACCTGCAGCAGCTCCTGGCCGAGCAGATCGAACTCCTGGGCGACGGGCACACGCTGGTCCGCCGCGAGTACATGACCGCCATCGGACCGGTCGACATCCTGGCGCGCGACGACGCCGGTGCGAGCGTCGCGGTCGAGATGAAGCGCAACGCCAACATCGACGCGGTCGAGCAGCTCACCCGCTACCTCGAGCTGATGAACCGCGACCCGCACCTGCGTCCGGTGCAGGGCGTGCTGGCGGCGCAGTCGTTCGCCCCGCAGGCACGCACCCTGGCCGAGGACCGCGGGATCCGCTGCCTGGTGCTGGACTACGACGAGATGCGCGGCATCGAGGGCGGGCACGCCCGCCTGTTCTGACGGGAGGCCCGTCCCGGCCCCGCCCCGCACGCCCGGCCCGGCATCCGGCTGCGGCCCGACCCTGCGTCGCGGCCCGGCCGTCCGTCGCGGCCTGACGGTCCGCCGCGGTTAGGCTGGACAGGTCATGACAAACAGCCCGGAGCGCCCCTTCACCGCCGTCCTGTTCGACCTCGACGGCACCATCAGCGACTCGGCGCCGGGCATCCTCGAGAGCCTGACGTACACGTTCCAGCAGGTCGGCGTCCCGGTGCCGGACCACGAGACCCTGCTGTCGTTCGTCGGGCCGCCGATCCTCGACACGTTCCGGATCGCGATGGGCATGGACGACGAGCTCACCGAACGCACGCTGTCCGTGTACCGCGAGCACTACCTGTCGCACGGGGCCCTGGACAGCCTGATGTACCCGGGCATCGACGTCGTCCTGCACACCCTGCACGAGGCCGGCGTGCCGATCTCGACCGCGACGAGCAAGCCCGAGACGCCGGCGACGTACATCCTCGAGCACTACGGCCTGACCGGGGACATCGACGTCATCACCGGAGCGAGCGACGACGAGGTCCGCTCCGCCAAGGCCGACGTCGTCGAGGAGGCCCTGCGTCGCCTGCGTGCCCGCGGGTTCGACGTGTCCCGCCCGGTGCTCGTCGGCGACCGCCTGCACGACGTCGAGGGTGCCGCGGCACACGGCGTCCCGACGGTCTTCGCGGAGTGGGGCTACGGCTCCCCTGCCGAGGCCGCGGACACCATCGCGCAGGCGGCGACCCCGCTCGACCTGCTGCCGATCCTGCTGCCGACCGCATGACCACCGGCACGGTCCGGTCCGGCCTGCGCGGAGCCGCCTGGCTGCTGCCGGCCGCGATCGTCCTGGTCGCCCTGAACTTCCGCGGGCCGATCGTGGCCCCCGCGCCGGTGATCGGCGACGTCCGCGCCGACCTCGGCATGACCGCGACGGTCGCCGGGCTCCTCACCACGATCCCGGTGCTCTGCTTCGCCCTCGCGACGCCGTTCGCCAGCTGGGTCATCGCCCGCTTCACCGCGGAGCGTGCGGTGTCCCTGTCGCTCGTCATCGTGCTGGTCGGGACCGTCGTCCGATCGATCCCGCACGAGGCCGCGCTGCTCATCGGCACCGCGGTGATCGGTATCGGCATCACGATCGGCAACGTGGTGATCCCGGTCGTGATCCGCCGCGACACCTCACCGGAGCGGGTCGGCCTGGTCACCGGCGTGTACACGTCGGCGCTCAACGTCGGGTCGATGATCACCTCGCTCGGCACCGCACCGATCGCGGCCGCCTGGGGGTGGCCCGTCGCGATCGCGGTCTGGGGTGTCCTGGCCCTCGTCGCGGCCGCCGCCTGGACCTACACGGTGGGCGCGGGCGCTGCCTGGCGCGGCACCGACCACGACCCGGAGCCGCTGCCCGTCACCGGGCCGATCGACCAGGTGCTCGACACCGGGTCGGTGCGGACGGTCACGTCGCGCGGGGCCACGGCCGAGGTCGAGAGCCTGCCCCACCCCGCCAAGCGCTGGGTGACGTGGGGGCTCATGCTCGCGTTCGGCGGGCAGGCGTTCTCGTACTACGCCCTGACCGCGTGGATCCCGACGCTGCTGCACGACGAGATCGGCTTCGACACGGCGTCCTCGGGCGCGAGCTCGTCGGTGTTCCAGATCCTCGCGGTCGTCGGGGCGCTCGGGGTCCCGGTGCTCGCCAGCCGGTTCCGGCCGCGGGCCATCATCGTCCTGGTCGCGTTGTTCTGGCTGGCGATGCCCCTCGGGCTCCTGGTCGCCCCGCAGCTCTGGCTGCTGTGGTCGGTGCTCGGTGGCGCGGCCCAGGGTGGTGGCATCACGATCATCTTCATCGTCATCGTCCGGCTGGTGTCGAACGACGACGACGCCCGCCGGATGTCCGCGTTCGTGCAGGGTGGCGGGTACCTGCTCGGTTCCGCCGGGCCCCTCGTCGCGGGCGCGCTGCACGGGGCGACCGGTGGCTGGACGGCTCCGCTGCTGACCGTGCTGGTCGCGGTGCTGCTGCTCGGCGTCGTCGGGTCGGTTGCGGCGCGGAAGGTCCGCTGACCAGGCCGACCGGGCTGGGAAGACCGGTCCGTCGCTCGGTGTCCGCTGGGTGTCGTCTCAGTGTCCGCCGATGATCAGCAGCGAACTGGGGGCACCCCCGCGGCTGGTCCATCGACTGGACCGACAGCCTCCCGGACGTGGACGACACGACGAGACCCGCCCGGTGGCGCGACCAACGCCCGAGCGCACGCTGGACCCTCGTCGGCATCCTGGTCGGCGCCCTCGTGCTGTTCTGCTGGAACCTCGGCCGCGGCGGTGACTTCACCTTCTACCAGGCGGCCGCGCGGTCGATGTCCGAGTCCTGGGCAGCGCTGGCCTCCGGTGCCTTCGACCCCGGTGCGACCGTCACACTCGACAAGCTCAGCGGCTTCGCGGTCCCGCAGGCCCTGAGCCTGCGGCTGCTCGGGGACTCGACCGCCGCGCTCGCACTCCCCCAGGTGGTCGAGGGGCTCGTCACCATCTGGGCGTGCTCGGTCGTCGGACTGCGCTGGGCGGGTCCGGGCACCGGCCTGGTCGCCGCGGCCGCGGCCGCGACGACGCCCGTGTTCGTGTCGATGTTCGCGCACCCGATGGAGGACGCGATGGTCACGGCGGCCCTGGCGGTCGCGCTCTGCTGCTGGCAGCGCTCGGTGCTGACCGGGAGGTGGTGGCCCCTCGTCGCCGCGGGCCTGGCCGTCGGCGTCGGCTTCCAGGCGAAGATGCTGCAGGCGTGGTTCGTCCTCCCCGCCCTGCTGCTCGGCACCTGGCTCGGCTCCGCCTCCGGCCGACGGGTCGTGCGGACGTCGGTCCTGGCGGTCGTCGCGGTCGTGTCGTCCCTGTCGTGGACGGTCGCGTTGGCGCTCGTGCCCGCGGGCCAGCGGCCGTGGATCGACGGCACGACGGACGACGACCCGTTCGCGATGGTGTTCGGCTACAACGGGCTGGGTCGGTTCCTGCCCGGGCTGGTCCCGGGTGCGGTGCCCGCCGAGGGCGGCGGCTCCCCGTGGATCCACCCCATCCCCGGCGCGGGCCACGGGACCGGTCTGACGAAGCTCGTCGACCCGCAGTACGCGACGCAGATCGGGTGGCTGCTGCCCGCGGCGGTCCTCGGCGCGGTGCTCGCGCTCGCCTCACTCCGGCCCCGCACCGGCGGGGACGGTCGGGCCGCCCGGGCGACGGCGGTCACCGTGCTCGTCTGGACCGTCACGGCCGCCGCGGTCCTGTCGGTCATGCACCTCCCGCACACCGCGTACGTCGCGGCGCTCGGCGTGCAGCTGTGCCTGCTGGCCGCCTCGGGGTGGCGCGGGGCGGTGGGACTGCTGCGTGCCTCCCGGCCGGTGCCCCGGTACACGCTCGCCGCACTGCTGCTGGTCGAGACGGTGTGGTGGCGGTGGCTGGACCGGACCGGCGGGACGCCCGAGGTCCTGGCACTGCCCGCGGTCCTCGCCGGGCTGGCAGCCGCCGCCGTCGCGCTGGTGCTCGGGGTGGTCCCCCCGGACCGGTGGCCCGCACGCCGTGCCGCCACGGAGGACCGGCCCGTCCGTCGGCGCGCGCGGCGCCTGGTCGCCGTCGCGACCGCCGCCGCACTGCTCGCCGGACCGGCCGCGTTCTCACTGCAGGCCCTGGACGCCCAGCGCGACGGGACCGGGGAGGACGCGTCCGTCGGGACCGTCGACAGCCTGGCGGCACGCGGCACCCACGAGGACCGCGAGGTCTTCCACGTGTCGGCCCCGGCGGTCACCGGAGGGACGACACCGGTGCCGTCGGACACCCGCGTGCTCGTCCGGACCGCGCTGGCGCTCGGCGGCGGGCGGGACGGTCGGCCGCTGTTCCTGTCCGACTCGTGGCGCGTCTCCGCCGAGGTGATCGCCACCACCGGCCGGGCCGTGCTCACCGACGGCGGCTACTCCGGACGCGTCCCCGTCTTCACGGTCGGGCAGGTCGGTGCCGAGGTCCGCTCGGGAGTCCGGCTGCTCGTGGAGCGCACCGGAGCCTCCGCGGACGACCCGGTCCGCCAGTACGTGGCGCACGGCCCCTGCCGGCTGGTCCGGCAGGACGGGCCCGGTGTGCGGCCCGGGTCGTCCGACCCGTCGCACCTCCGGTCCGGCGGACACACGGGTCCGGCCGACCGGGAGGCACGCCACCCGTCCGGTGCTGCGGCTCACCACCGGCAGACGGGCTGGACCCTCTGGCAGTGCGGCTGACGGGACCGGCGCGGGTCAGTCCCCCCGGGCCTCCAGGACCTGACGGAGTGTCATCGGCGGACGGCCGGTGACCCGCTCGACGTCACCGGACACCTTGCGGAGCGACCCGTCCGCGATCGCCGTGTAGGTGCTGACCCAGGCGTCGGCCTGCCACGGCTCGGGCTGCCAGCGCTGCCGGGAGGCATAGGCCTCCTCCAGGGACTCGCGGTGGTACGACACCGGGCGCCCGCGGACCTCGCTGACGACCGACGCCGCCTGCTCGAGGGTGATCGCGGCCGGACCCGTCAGGTCGTACGCGCGGTCGAGGTGCCGCGACGGCTCGCGGAGGACCGCCGTCGCCGCCCGTGCCACGTCGGCACGGGCGACCGCGGCCATCGCGCCGTCGCCCGCCGGACCGCGGATCACGCCGTCCTCGCCGACCAGGTCCTCGACGAAGTCCAGGTAGAACGAGTCCCGCAGGAACGTGTGCGCCATCGAGGTGTCCCGGATCGCCTGCTCGGTCCAGAAGTGGTCGCGACCGAGCGTGAAGGTGGCGTCGGCTGCCGCGCCCTGGAACGACGTGTAGACGACGTGCCGGACCCCGGCGTCGGCCGCGGCCCGGATGACGGTGCGGTGCTGGTCGAGCCGGTCACGGGCCTCCGCCCCGGACACCAGGAACAGGACCTCGATGCCCGCGAACGCGGCGCGGGCCGCCTCGGCGTCGGCGTAGGTGGCGACCGCGACGTCGGCGCCGGGCAGCTCCGGGGCACGGGCGGCGTCGCGGACGACCATGCGGAACGGCGTGCCGTCCGCGGCGAGCGCGCGGGCGACGGCGCCGCCGATGTTGCCGGTGGCCCCGGTGATGGCGATGGTCACGTCGTGCTCCTGTCGGTCGGGCGGTGCGGGGGTCGTGCGGTGCAGGGGTCGTGCGGTGGTGTGGGTCCGTCTCGTGCCCGGCGTCAGGTCCGGACCAGGACGGAGGCCCGGTGCAGGTCCGCCGTGACGCGTGCGGCGTTGACGCCGTCCACCTGCACGGCCCAGGCCCGGGCGGACTCGTGGTCGCGGCCGTGGCGCATGTGCCGCCCGACGAGGCGGTCGATGCGCACGTCGTCGTCGACCACGCAGGCCCAGGTCTCGGTGAACAGTCCGGGCAACTCGCGCCACGGGGCGGACTGGTCGAGCAGGTAGTTGCCCTCGGAGACGACGAGCACGGTCTCGGACGGGACGGCGATGCTGCCGGCGACGGGTTCGTCGACGCGGCGGTCGAAGTCGGGTGCCCAGACCGTCTCGGTGTCGTCCATGCCTCCGCCGGTCCTGGTGAGGCGTCGGACCAGCGCCACGTACCCGGCCGCGTCGAAGGTGTCGATCGCGCCCTTGCGGTCGTGCCGGCCCAGGGCGTCGAGTGCGGCGTTCGCCAGGTGGAAGCCGTCCATCGGGACCTGGACGGCGACGCCCGGGCCGAGCTGCTCGGTGACCGCGGTGACGACCCGGCGGGCGAGGGTCGACTTGCCCGCGCCGGGAGCACCCGCGATGCCGAGCACGCTCCGGCCACCCGCCGCGGCGAGCGCCACCGCGCGTGCGACGGCCTGGTCGGCGGACAGGGGCTCCGGCGTGCTCACGCCCCCATCCTGCTGCATGACCGGGCGGCGAGTCCGGGTGTCGCCCAGGCGCGGCCGTCGACGCCGAACGCCAGGACGTCGACCGTGCCGTCGGCGGTGGTGCGGGCGAGGTCGGCCTCGTCCCCGGCCAGGACCGCGGTGGCGAGGACGTCGGCCGTGACGATGTCGTCGGCCACGACCGTGACCTGCGCGAAGGTCGGGACCGAGCGGCGCCAGACGTGTTCCCCCCGTTCGGCGGTGCCGGAGGTCGCGACCGCACGTCGGGGCGCGTCGAGCTGCACGACGTCGGCCAAAGCGTCGCGTCGGTCCGGGTCGACGACGCCGACCCGCCAGGGTGCACCGTCGGAGGTGCCGCGGACCAGGACGTCACCGCCGGCGCTGAGCATCCAGTCCGGGGAGACGGCGTCGAGCAGCACGCCGGCGTCGCGGACGGCGAGGGCCTTGACGACGCCGGACAGGTCGATGGTCCCGTCCGGGCGGTGCGGGGTGAAGGCACCCGCGGTCCGGTCCCGCCAGGTCAGGGCCAGCGCGTAGACGTCACGGACCTCCTCGGGGGTGTCGGCGAGGCGGAGGGTCCCGGCGGCGACCCGGCTGAGCACCGAAGCGGGGTCGTACCGGCTGTACCGGTGGTCGTACCCGGCGAAGACCGCCCGGACGCGCGCGGCCGTCTCGGCGTCCGCGCCGCGCAGGCTCACGACGGTGCCCATCGTCGGGAAGGTCCGGACCGGGACGGCGGAGACCGTCACAGTCCGGCCTGGTCGATCGCGGACTGCAGGGACGTCGTGTAGCCCTCGCTGGTGAAGGTCGCACCGCTGACGGCCTGGATCTGGGCGGACTGCGCCTGCAGGGCCTCCTGGCGGAGGACCGGGGCAGCTTGGGCGCTGATCGCCACCGATCGGCCGTCCGCGTCGGTGAGCTGTGGTGCGGTGACGTCGGTGATCGTGCCGTCACTGACGACGATGCGCACCTGGACGGGTCCGTAGCGGGTCTGGGCGACGGCACCGAGGAAGGTGCCGGACGTCGTGGACCCGGACGCTGCCGACCCGGAGGTCCCGCTCGCGCCGGACCCACTCGTACCCGACCCGCTCGTGTCCGAGGTCGACGTCGGCGGGCTCGCCGTCGTCACCGTCTGCCCGCCGACCTGCCAGCCGATCACCAGCACGGCGACCGAGGACAGCACGCCGCCGAGGACCGCCCGGGCCCTCATGCGCCGAACCGCTCGTGGTGGATCCGGTGCGCGGGCACCCCGGCCCGTCGGGCGTCCTGCACGACCAGGTCGGCCCAGGACTGCGGGCCGCAGACGTACAGGTCCGACTCGAGCAGGTGCGGGAACACCGAGCCGAGGGTGACCCCGCGGCGCTGGTCCTCCTCCGTCATCCAGCTGGGTCGGGACCGGGCGCGCGGCCCGACCATCGCGCAGACCGCGCTGCCGGAGGCGTCGGCGAGCGCCGCGGTCTCCCGCCACAGGTACTGCTGCCGGTCGTCGGTGCCACGCAACAGCACCGTGGCCTCGCCGGGCCGCAGGTCGGTGTCCTCGAGCAGGGCACGGACCGGCGTGATGCCGATGCCGGACGCGACGAGCGCGAGGTACGGCGCGGTCCGGGCGTGCGTCGTGAAGAGTCCGTACGGGCCCTCGAGCGAGACCGCGGCACCCGGTCGGATCCGACCGAGTCGCGCCGAGCCCGCACCGAGGTCGCGGACGGTGATGCGCGCGCGGTCGACGGTGGGGACCGCCGAGAACGACACCGGGTGGGCGTGCCACCACGTCGCACCGGTCCAGAACCGCCACACGCCGTACTGCCCGCCGCGGGCGCCGAGCCGGTCCAGGTCCCGTCCGGCGAGGTGGATCGAGACCACCCCGGGGGCGATGGGTTCGACGGCGACGACGCGGATCCGGTGCCGCAGGCTCACGACGACCGGGACGACGAAGCGGTAGACCGCGATGAGCCCGAGGGACAGGACGTACAGCGCGATCCAGTACGCCCGCTGCCAGGAGCCGTGGGCCAGGACGCTGCCGGCACTGAGCATGTGGGGCAGGGCGACCAGGACGGCGGCGTAGCTGAGCAGGTGGATGCCGTGCCACACCTCGTACGGCAGGCGTCGACGGACGGCGACGAGCGAGCTGACGACCACGAGCACGAACAGCCCGAGGCCCAGGTACGCCAGCGGCATGTCCGGGCTCGAGAACAGCGCGATCGTCTCGGCGACCGGACCGGACCCGTCCGCCGCCGCGTACCCGAGGGTGAGCAGCGCCCCGTGTCCGAGCAGCAGGGAGAGGACCGGCTTGCCGAGGGAGCGGTGCACCGCGATCGCTCGGTCCTGGCCGACGACGCGGTCGAGCAGCGGGACGCGGGCAGCCAGGACGAGCATCACGAGGACCAGGTCGGTCGCGACGAGGCCGGCGACGATCCCGGCGTCGGTCAGGACGCCGCTGACACCGGTGACGGTGTGGGAGCCCGGTGACACGAGCCACAGGGCGACGGCCACCGCGGCGGAGGCCCAGGTCGCCACCACGAGCAGGTCCGCCATCGCCAGGCGGCGGCGTCCGGAGCGGCGGCGGCGACGTGCGGCGACGTCCCACGGCTCGACGACGGCCGGCGGGTGCGGTGTCGATGGGTGCGATGACCGTGGGACCGGGGCGGTCCTCGGTGCGGGGCGAGCGGTGTCGATCATCGGCTCGTTCCTCTCCAGCGTGTGATCAGGTGCCGTTCAGCATCAGCACCGCCCCTCTCGATCTGCCCGGAACGAGCACTGGGGATCGCTCGAGATCTCGAGTGATCGGGGGTGGACGCACCACGTGGTCAGGCCGGCGGGACCACGACGGCGGCGGACGCGCCTCCCGTCCGGCGGTTCGTCAGCGTGGCCGTTCCGCCGGCCTGCCCGGCCAGCCCGCGCACCAGCGCGAGGCCGAGGCCGGCGCCACCCGCCCCGCCGGTTCCGGCTCGGCGGGCGGTGTCCGCACGGGCGAAGCGCTCGAAGGCGACCGGCAGGAACGTCTCGGGGACACCGGGACCGTCGTCCTCGACCACCAGGCGCAGCGCCCGGTCCGGCGTCTGCACCAGCTCGATCGTGACGGCGGTCGCCGCGGTGCCGTGCGCGAGGGCGTTCGTCACCAGGTTGTCGACGATGCGCCCGAAGGCGGCGGGGTCGATGCCGTACCCGACGGTCGGGTCGAGGAGGTCGACCGTGAAGTCGACGTCGACCGGCGCGGCACCCACGCCGTCCCGCGCACCGCCACCGGCACCGGCACCGGCACCGGCACCGGCACCGGCACCGGCGGTCATCCGCGCCCGGTCGACGCCCTGCATGACCTCGGTCACGAGCGCCTCGGCCGTCGTGGTCACGGCGGGCGCACGGCCGGTGTCGGTCGCTTCGTCGAGCCGACTGAGCTCCAGGAGGGTCTGCGCGAGTGACGTCAACCGCGCCACGTCCGCCTCGGCTGCCGTCAGCGCACCCTCGAGCGCCACGGCGTCGCCGGCGGACCGGTGGGCGAGCTCGAGGCGCGCGGTCAGGGCGGCGAGCGGGGTGCGGAGTTCGTGACTGGCGTCCGACACGATGCGCCGCTCGCGCTCGGTGTTCTCGCGTTGCCGGTCGATGAAGGTGTTCAGCGTCCGGGCGAGGTCCGCCAGCTCGTCGTCCGACGGCCCGACCGGCAGGTGCCCCGCGGTCCGCCCGACGCTGAGGTCCTCCGCTGCCCGACGCATCCGTGACACCGGGCGGAGCGCGATCGTCGACAGCAGCCACGCGGCGAGGCCGAACGCGGTCAGCGCCAGGAGCGTGCCGCCGACGAGCGACCGGTCGATGCGCTCGAGCGTCTCGTGCCCGGCGCGGCCGTCCCGCGCCGCCCAGACCACGGAGGTCCGATCGGCGCTCCGGACCGGGACGCCGACGACGGTGACCGGGCCGCGCGGGGTGCGGAGGCGCAGGGTGACCTCGTCGCCCGGCACCGTCGTCGGCAGGGCACGACTGACCGCGCGGGGCAGGGCGTCCACGACCCAGTCGCCGTCCGCCGAGCGGATCCCGACGAGGACCCCCGCGGCCGGCCGGTCCGGCGCTTCCCCGGGGTTCCCGCGCAGGTCGGAGACGAAGGGTGCGGCGTCGGCGGCGGCGAGCGACCGGTCCGTCTCCAGCGTGGCGTGTGCGATCTGCAGGTGCAGCGCGACCGCGGCGCCGGCGAGGACGACCGCGCCGACCAGCAGGCTGCCCAGCGTGATCCGTGCCCGGACCGACAGCCGGCGCAGCAGTCTCACCCGGCGGTCCCGAGCTCGAGCGCGTACCCGACACCGCGGACGGTCCTGATGCGCACCCCGGCACCGGCCGCGAGCAGCTTCTTGCGGACGTAGCTGACGTACTGGTCGACGATCGTGGGGTCGAAGTGGTCGGCGCTCCCCCAGACCTCGTCGAGCACCTCACGGCGGCTGCGGGCCTCGGGCGAGCCCTGGATGAGGTACCGGAGGAGCGAGAACTCCTTGACGCTCAACGGCAGGTCCCGGCCACGGACGCTGGCCCGGACGGTGACGACGTCGAGCCGGACGTCGGCGGCCTCGAGGACCGTGGCCCCGGCGGCACGGCGACGCAGGTGGGCACGGATGCGGGCGTTGAGCTCGGCGATCGCGAAGGGCTTGGTGAGGTAGTCGTCCGCGCCGGCGTCGAGTCCGAAGACCCGGTCGTCGACGGCGTCCCGGGCGGTGACGAGGATCACCGGCAGGTCCTGTCCCATCTCGCGGAGCCGCCGGCAGATCTCGAACCCCGACATCTCGGGCAGCATCACGTCGATGGCCGCGGCGTCGAACGGTTCGGCGCGTGCGGCGGTCAGCGCGGCGATGCCGTCGGTCACCACCGTGACGACGTGCCCTTCGTCGCCGAGGCCCTGTGCCACGAGGGCACCCATCTCCGGGTCGTCCTCGACCACCAGGATGTTCGCCACGTGGATCCCTTCCGCCCGGTCGGCCGCGCACGGTCGCCCGGACCGTCGCCTGCAGCACCATCATGCGGCAGGGGCAGCCCTGACCGCACCCGCGCGAGCGCGGACGGGCGTTCGTGTGTGGTCTCGAACGAACCGACCCTCCGGCGCGCAGTCCACCAGCGGCGGGCTCCGGTTGCCTGGAACGGCGCGGCCACCCCTGGTCGCCCCGGCACGGAAGGTCCGACATGGACTGGCAACTCGGCGGACTCCCGCTCCACCCCCTCCTGGTCCACCTGACCTCGGTCGCGGTCCCCGTGGCCGCGCTGGTCGCGATCGCCGTCGCGGTCTGGCCGGCCGCTCGACGGTGGCTGGCGGTCGGCGCACCGCTGATCGGTCTGGTGGCGTTGGTCTCCGTGCCGCTCGCGACGTCGTCGGGTGAGTGGTTGGAGTCACGCGAGAAGGAGACCGCACTGCTCGAGCGGCACACCGAACTCGCCGACGGCCTGCTGCCGTGGTCGATCGCGGTCTTCGCGCTGCTCGTGCTGTGGTGGGGGTGGCACCGCTTCGGCACCGAGCGCATCACGAACCGCGGTGCGGTCCGAGCGGTCGCGGTCGTCGGCCCGGTCCTGCTCGTCGTCGTCGGCGTGGTCTCGCTGATCGAGGTCGTGGTGATCGGGCACGCGGGCGCCGTCTCGGTGTGGAAGGGCTGACGCCGCGCTGACACCGCTCAGCCGCCGTGGCTGACGCCGGTCAGCCGCCGTACTGCGCCGACACGACGATGTTGGAGCCGGACTCGGTGCAGGCGGTCCTGATCGTCCGGACCCGGAGGTCCCAGTCCGCCGTCGTGTCGTCGATCGTCGGCCCCGGGTGCTCCTCGAGGTACCGCTGGGCCCAGTCCACGGCCGGCGACACCTTCACGTCCGAGGTGACGAGGTGCTCGAACCCGAACCGGACCGACGCCGCCAGCGCGTCGAACTGCGCCTGGGTGAGCGCTCCGCGGGACAGGCCGTCGCGCGCGTTGTGCGCGACCGTCTCGAGCGCGCTGACCTGGCCGCACGTCGCAGCAGCGCTGTCGTCCTGGTCCATGTCCATGGGCTCCGGGGTCGCCTGCTCCGGGTCCACGGCCGCCGCCGCGGCTGAGGGTGTGCGCGACGTGCTCGGCGCCGCGCCTGCTCCGTCGTCGGCGGAGCACCCGGCGAGGGCGGTCGTCGCGAGCAGTGCGACGGTGACGGCGACGACGGACGTCCGGACGGTTCGGTGATTCCCCATGCGGACGATCCTGGCGGACCGGCCGGGGCCGTCGACCGCTCGATGCGGGATCGAGACCGGTACGAGACCGACTCGTGACCCGTCGGCGACGAGCCGGGAGGCCCGTGGCACGTCGCCCGGACCAGCCGTCTGCCCCACGAACGGGCGCGTTCCCACGGGCCCCTGCTGCCGGTAGCGTCAGCTCCTGATGACGAAGACGCCAACCGGTCGGACCGTCGTCCCGGACACCGCGGTCGACCGAGCGGACGCCGCCTCCGGGCGGACCGGGGCGAGAGCGAACCCGGTGGTCAACCAGGCGGTCATCGTCGTGGTGTCCGTGATCGCCGCGGTGTGCAGCGTGCTGCTGCCCTGGCTGACGGTGACCAACGCGACGAGCATGTGGACCGGGACGGCCCTGGCGGTCGTCGGGCTGGCGTTCGCCGGACTGCTCGCGGCCCGACCGACGCTGATGCGCTTCGAGCTCCTGGTGCCGGCGCTCGACTTCGTCGCGATCGGCCTGCTGCGGTACGGCACGGGTGACGCGCGGTCCCCGTTCCTCGCCGCGGTCCTGCTGCCGGTGATCTGGATCGCCGCCCGACCCGGCCGGCAGAACGTCCTCTTCCCTCTGGTCGGGACCGCCGCGACCTTCCTGGTGCCGGTGCTCCTCGGACACGCCGACCTGGGCGCGAGCGAGGTCGTGCGGCTCGTCGTCGTGCTCGTGGTGTTCACAGCCGTCGCCGGGGTCACCAACGAGCTCGCCCGGCAGGGCTCCGTCCGCCTGCAGACGGTACAGGAGCTCCGACGGCAGGCCGAGGCGGAGATCTCCCAGGCGGCGCTGGTCCAGCGGTCCCTGCTGCCCGTGTCGACGGCGGACCTGCCCGCGGCGTTCACCGTCCGGGCCGTGTGCCTGCCGACGCGCTCGGTCGGCGGCGACTTCTACGACTGGTTCCCGACCACCGCGGGCGCGGCCTTCACCCTCGGCGACGTGATGGGCAAGGGCGTCGGTGCCGGGATGATCGCCGCGGTGGTGCGGTCGGTCCTCCGCTCATCAGTACGGGAGGGGGCGCCGGACGAAGCGGTGAGCCGCACGGCGACCGGCCTGGACGTCGGTCTGGACGCACCGGCGACCGAGCAGTTCACCACGTGCTTCCACATGCACCTCGACGTCCGCGGCGTCGCCCGGTGGGTCGACGCCGGGCACGGCCTGGCGCTGGTGCTCCGAGCGGGCGGTGGCCACGAGTGGCTGCGGGGCACGGACACCCCGATCGGCGTCGGGACGAGCTGGACCACGCACGAGACGGCGCTCGACGCTGGCGACGTGGTCCTCGTCGTCAGTGACGGCGTCCTCGACCTCTTCGGCGACGGGCTCGACGCGCTGGACCGGTTCGAGGCGTTCACCCTGACCGAGCCGGACCCGGAACGCCTGGTGTCCCGCCTGGAGGAGCTCGGCCGTGCGGGCCACCACGCCGACGACGTCACGGTGCTCGCGGTCCGCTACGACCCGCAGCCGGCCGAGGTCGTCACTCCGCCGCGGTGAGGGTGGTCAGCGCGGCCATCAGCGCCGCGCGGCCCGGTTCGTCGAGCGGGGCGAACAGCTCGTCGAGCACCCGGGCGGCCACCCGGTGTCCGTCATCGAGTGCTTCGCGCCCGGTCGGGGTGAGGGTGTGCACGAGCCGACGCCCGCGTCCTGCCGACCGTTCGATGAGCCCGCGCTCGACGAGTCGGGACGCCAGCGTGCCGAACGCCTGGTCGCTCTGGAAGGTGGCGACGGCCAGGTCGTGACCGGACGCCCCCGGCATCCGGTCGACCGCACGGAGGGCGTCCCACTGCACCAGGCTCACCCCGACGTCCTGCAGGGCGAGGTCCATCGTGCGGTGGTTCCGGTACTGCGCGCGCTTGACCGCCTGGCCCAGCCGTTCGAGGTCCGTCGTCATGGTGCTACGGTATCAACACATTTAGATCAACATGTTGATTCAGGAGTCCCGACCATGCCGAACACCCTCCCCGACGACCTGCCCGTCCTCCGCGCCGACGACCCCGCCGCACCGACCGCCCTCGTGCTGCACGGTGGTGGTGGACCCCGGACGGTCGCCCCGATCGTCGGGCACCTCGCCGCCACCCGACACGTCCACGCCCCGACCCACCCGGGCTGGGACGGCACCGCGCGACCGGAGTCGATCGCGTCGATCGCCGACCTGGCGTCGGCCTACCTGACCCGGCTCCTCGACCACGGCGAGCGCGACGTGCTGGTGGTCGGGTCCTCGATCGGCGGCTGGACCGCCCTCGAGATGGCCGTCCAGGCCGCGGCGGACGACCGGTACGCCGGGGTCCTCGGCAGCGTGGTCGTCATCGACACCGTCGGCGTCGTCGTCGACGGGGAGCCGATCGCGGACTTCTTCGCGCTCGACGCCCGCGGCCTCGCCGAGGTCGCCTGGCACGACCCGGAGCGTGGCTACCAGGACCCGGCGCTCGTGACCGAGGAGCAGCGCGCGGTCCTGCGGGCGAACGGGCAGACGATGGCCGTGCTCGCCGGCCGGGCGATGAGCGACCCGACCCTGCTCGGGCGCCTGTCGGCGGTGTCCGTGCCGACCCTCGTCGTCTGGGGCGCCAGCGACCGCGTCGTCACCCCCACCTACGGCCGAGCGGTCGCCACGGCCGTCCCCGGTGCCGTGTTCGCCGAGGTCCCCGCCGCCGGACACCTGCCGCACCTCGAGGCGCCCGAGGCGACCTGGGCCGTGCTCGACCCGTTCGTCGCCGGGCACTGACCGACCGAACGGGAGGCGCGGCTCACTCCGTCGTGACGCCCGCCCACCGCAGGGCCTGCGCCACGAGCAACCCGTGGCGGTGCGCCCCGAGTTCGGCGATCGGCACCCAGGCCGCCTGGTCCGTCGTTCCCTCGGCCTCGTGGCGCAGCGAGCCCCCGACGACCCTGGCCCGGTGCACCACCTGCACGGCCTTCATCGGTCGGCCGTTCCGGGTCTTCCGACGCTCGGGCGGGACGACGTGGGAGCGCACCCCGAGCAGCTCCTCGACGACCACGTCGTACCCGGTCTCCTCGAGCACCTCGCGGACGGCGCCCTCCTCGACGGTCTCGTCGAGCTCCACCCCGCCGCCCGGCAACGTCCAGAGCCCGGCGTCCGGCCAACTCAACCGGGCGAGCAGCACCCGGTCCCCGTCGGTGACGACGGCGTAGGACGCCAGCCGGGTGTCGTAGTCGGTGTACTCCATGTCCCGACCATCCCAGGGACCGGGCCGATGCCGGAGCGCCGCGCCGGGCCTCCCGTCCTGGCGACCCGTCCGGCCGGGCCTCCGGGACGCGAGCCACGGGCCGGGCGGCGAGCGAGCGGCTGGTCAGCGAACTGGAGTGATGCCGGCGGTCATACGACGAACAGGGCGGTGACCAGCGACAGCAGCAGCAGGCACGAGGTCAGGACGGTCGCGACGACGGTCGGGAGGCGCGGTGCCGGTGCGCTGGTCGGCCCACCGGCACCGCGCCTCCCGTCCGGTCCGCTGCGGACGCAGAGTCGGCGACGTCGGTGCAGCGACGTCAGCTGCGGATGAACGCGAGGATGTCCGGGTTGATGACGTCCGCGTGCGTGGTCAGCATCCCGTGCGGGTACCCCTCGTAGATCGTGAGGGTCGCGTCACTGAGGAGCTCGGCCTGCTTCAGGGCGGCGGCCCGGTACGGGACGACCTGGTCGTCGTCGCCCTGCAGGACCAGCACCGGCACGGTGATCGCCCGCAGGTCCTCGGTCTGGTCGGTCTCCGAGAACGCCTTGATGCCCTCCAGGTGGGCGACCGCACTGCCCGTCATGCCCTGGCGCCACCAGTTGGCGACCACCGGTTCGGACGTCGTCACGCCGGGCCGGTTGAAGCCGTAGAACGGGCCCGAGGCGACGGCCTGGAAGAACTCGGCGCGGTTCGCCGTCAGCGCGGCACGGAACCCGTCGAAGACCGAGAGGTCGGTGCCCTCCGGGTTGGACTCCGTCTTGAGCATCAGCGGCGGCACGGCGGACACCAGGACGGCCTTCGCGACCCGACCCTGCGGCTGGCCGTACCGGGCGACGTACCGGGCGACCTGGCCGCCACCGGTGGAGTGACCGATGTGGACCGCGTCGTGCAGGTCGAGGTGCTCGACGACGGCGGACACGTCGCTGGCGTAGTGGTCCATGTCGTGGCCGGTGCCGATCTGCGACGACCGCCCGTGGCCACGCCGGTCACTCGCGACGACGCGGTAGCCCTCGGCCAGGAAGTACAGCATCTGCGCGTCCCAGTCGTCCGAGGACAGCGGCCAGCCGTGGTGGAACACGATCGGCTGCGCGTCGGGGTTCCCCCAGTCCTTGAAGTAGATCTCTGCCCCGTCGTCGGTGGTGATGTAGCCCATGTGTGGTGCCCTCCTGTGGTGGTCGTGCGGTGTGGTGGTCGTGCGGTGTGCTGGGTGGGTCGGTGTGGGGTCAGGCCAGCTCGGCGACGGCGTCGGTGATGACGGCGGCCACCTCGGCGGGGTGGGTCTGCATCACCAGGTGCGGGGCGTCGAGCTCGACCACCCGGCGGACCCCGGCGCGCTGGTACCCGAACCGCTCGACGTCGGGGTTGATGGTGTGGTCGGCGCTGGAGACGATCCCCCAGGACGGGCGGCTCTTCCACGCGGCGACGGACGCGGGCTCACCGAACGCGACCGCGGACAGCGGGCGTTGCGAGACCGCCAGGACCTCCGCCGTCTCCCGGTCGAGGCCGCCCGCGAAGACGACGGGGAAGGCCTCGATGGCCACCGAGACGTCCGTGCCGGGCTCGGCGCCGTTGACCGGGTACGGCGCGTACACGAGGGCGGCGGCGAGGTCGCTGTCCGGGAAGCCGCCCTGCAGCTCGCCGAGGCTCTCGCCCTCCTCGAGTGCGTAGGCGGCGACGAACACCAGCCCGACGACGTTCTCGGCGGCACCGGCGACCGTGACCACCGCGCCTCCGTAGGAGTGTCCGGCCAGCAGGACCGGCCCGTCGACCTGCTCGACGACGGACCGGATGTACGCCGCGTCGGCGGACAGGCTGCGGTTGGAGACCGGCGGGACGAGGACCCGGTGGCCCTGCTCGAGCAGGAGCTTCGTGATGGGTGCCCAGCTGGCGGCGTCGGCGAAGGCGCCGTGGACGAGGACGATGGTGGGGGCTCCGGACATGGTGCGTTCGCTCCTTCCCGGTCCGCAGCCCGTGGCGCGGCCCGGCGTCGGTGGTGACCGTGGGGTTCCGCTCAGAAGGTACGAGCGGGCACGACCGCAGCACATCGGTCACGATGACCGAGATCCGCCGCCGGATGACCTAGGGGCGAGTTGCCCGGTCCACGGCGTCGCCGTCGGCCTCGGCCTCGGCCTCGGTCGGCAGCACACCGGGCAACTGCTGGCGGGTCGAGATCCCGAGCTTCTGGAACGCCGCGTACAGGTGCGCGCCGACCGTCCGGGGTGAGACGAACAGGTGCTCACCGATGGCACGGTTGCTCATCCCGCGCGACGCGAGGGTGCAGACGCGGAGCTCCTGCGGGGTCAGCAGTTCGACGTCGCGTGCGCCGGCGGCCGGCAACCGCTCGCCGGCGGCACGGAGGGCGTCGCGCGTCCGTTCCTCCCACGTCGGTGCCGGCATCGCCGCGAACAGGTCGAGGGCCGCGTGCAGCACCGCCCGGGCGAGCGTCGTCCGGCGTGCTCGGCGCAGTCGGCGGCCCAGTCGGAGGAGCGCACGCGCCTGCACGTACGGCATCGCCCAGCGCTCGTGCTGCAGTGTCACCCACGCCGACTCGAGCTCGTCGTCGGGGACCAGCGCGAGCCGGGTGTAGTCGACCGCGGTCCGGACGATCGGTGCGTGCCAGCGCGCGTGGAGCTGCTCGAGGTCCGCCAGCCGCTGCTCGACGTCGCCGCGTCGGCCCGACTCCAGCGCGGCGTCGACGAAGTCGTGCGAGGTCGCGACGCCGAACCACGGGTGGTACCCGTCGTGAGCCGGGTCGGACAGGCCACGGAGGCGCTCGAGGGCCTCCGCCGCACGGCCCGCGAGCAGGTCGACCAGCCCCGCAGCCCCACGCAGGGTCGCGCGCATCGCCCCGGACCGGAGGACCTGCGCACCCGCCTGGGTCCCGCCAGCGATCTGCTCGGCGTCGGGCATCACCCCTTCGAGGGCGTCGAACCAGGCGAGCGCACAACGAGCCGCCGCCGAGAACCCGGCGTCACCGAGGTCACGGCCGAGCGACTCGGCCTGCTCCGCGAGGGACCGGGCCTTCGCGACGTCCCCGGCCAGGTACGTGGTCATCGAGGTGCCCATCAGTGCCTGCGGGAACGTCCGCAACTCACCACGAGCCCGCATGCTCGCGAGGGCCCGGTCGAGCAGGACCCGGGCGGTCTCGACCTCGCCGACGAGGTTGAGCGCGTAGCCGAGGAGCCACGCCGACTCCTCGTCCTCGGCCGTCGGAGCCGCTGCGAGCGCGCGTTCCATGACGTGGTCGCCGCGGACCACCGGTTCCGTCCGCGCGGCCAGGAGGATCGCCCGCGGGTCGTCGTCGGGCAGCGCGAGTGCCTCGACCACGACGAGCATCGGGTCCCCCGGGTCGGGCTCGGCGGTGTGGTCCCAGGCGATCGCGGCGAGGTGCAGCAGGGCGGTGGTGGCGTCCTCGACCCCGCCGGCCGCCTGCATCTCGGAGACCGCGTGGAGTGCCGGTCCGAGGTCGCCGACGGCGAGCCCCGTCCGGCCGGTGGGCAGGATCTCGGCGAGCCAGGCCGCACGCGCCGCGAGCAACCGGTCCGGCGCCTCGTCGCGGGCTCGCTGCACCAGGAGCGCCGCGTCGGCGATCCGGCCGGACAGCCCGGCGAGTTCCGCCGCGGTGATGCGTCGCTCGACGCGTCGGACGACGTCCGACGTCAGTTCGGCGGCTCGCTCGTAGGCGCGGCTCGCGACGAGCGGATCGGACATCGCCGTCCGTCCCGCGCCGAGTGCGGCGATCTCCTCGGCCAGGGCGTCGTCGTGTCCGGTCGTGAGCTCGGCACGCCACCAGACCGTCCGGGTCGGATCGTCCCCGTGCTCGGTGACGAGCGACCGCAGGACCGCGGTGCGCTCGGTCGGCGACGCAACGGCGAGGACCGCCGACTGGACGAGGGGGTGCCGGAACCGGATCGCGCGCGGGGCCTCCCAGACCAGGAGCGACGACGCCGACGCCTGCTCCGTCCAGGTCGGCGGTGGGAACCTCCCGAACGCCCGGGCAGCCACCCGTGCCGCCTCCTCCGCGCCCGTGCTGCCGGACAGTGCCACGGCGAGGACCGCCAAGCGGACCGACTGCTCGAGTCCGGCGAAGCGACCGGCGAACTCCTGCTCCACCCGGCCCACCACCGGACGGTCGCGGGCGTGCTCCTCCGACGCCGACCGGCCCAGTTCGCGCAGCGCCAGCGGGTTGCCCTCGGCGCGGAGCACGAGGTCCCGCCGAGCCTGCCCCCGCGGCGCTCCGGGGACGCCGTCGAGCAGCAGGTCGGCGGCCGGCGCGTCCAGCGGCGCGAGGTGCAGCCGTCGGACGCCCGGGTCCTCGGCCGCGTCCGAGTCCCGCGTCGTCATGACGATGACCATCGGGTCCTCGCCGACCCGGCGGGCGATCATCCGGAGTGCCCACCGCGACGGCACGTCCATCCAGTGCAGGTCCTCGACGACGACCAGGAGCGGACGTGCCGCGGCGGCGTCGGAGAGCAGGGTCAGCGCCGCCAGTCCGGCGAGGAGCGGCGATGGCTGCACCCCGGACGTGACCCCGAAGGCGACGTCGAGCGCCCGTCGCTGCGGCTGCGGCAGGTCCGGGATGCCCGCCCGCAGGGGGTACAGGAGCAGGTGGAGCGCGGCGTAGGGCTCGCTGGACTCGGCCAGGGTGCCGGTCGTCGTCAGGACCCGGAGACCTCGACCGTCCGCGTACTCGACCAGGTCGGCGACGAGGGACGACTTGCCGATCCCGGCTTCCCCGTCGACCACGAACGCGGCACCGCCGTCGGTGACGTGACCGACGGCATGTCGGAGGGCGGCGGTCTCCCATTCACGCCCGATGACGGGCTGCGCCGTCGTCATGGGGTCAGTATGGCAGCGGCACGGTCAGCTCGCGGAGCCGTCGTCCCACTTGATCGTCAGGATGCTGCTCATCGCGCCGTGGTCGGACGCCTCGATCGGCCCGCCACTCGACCCGCCGTCGGTCGCCACGACCGCGCTCGCCTGCCTCCCGTGCGGCGAGTCCGGGACCTCGTCCCACGCCACGGACACCCGCTCGCCCGGTACCAGGTACCCGAAGTCGCGCCCGACGACCGCGCTGAAGTGCACCCAGACGTCACGCACCACTGCCGGGAGGCCCGGATCACCTCCGACGTCCGGGTCCAGGTCGACGACCCCCCACCCCTCCTCGCCGTTCCAGCTCCGGACCGTCCCGGGCGTCGTCGTCGTCATCGGGCCGTCATGCGCTCGGCCAGACCGGGCCCTCGATCGGCGGGACGGGCAACGACACCGCCCCGTCGTACGCCCGGTGGAGCAGCATGTGGTCCATCAGCACGAGTGCCAGCATCGCCTCGACGACCGGCGTGGCACGGATCCCGACGCACGGGTCGTGCCGGCCCTTGGTCTCCACGACGGTCGGTGTTCCGTCGCGGTCGATCGAGCGGCGCGGGGTCCGGATCGAGCTCGTCGGCTTGATCGCGATCGAGACCCGCAGCTCCTGACCGGTCGAGATCCCGCCCAGGACCCCGCCCGCGTTGTTGCTCGCGAAGCCGTCCGGGGTCAGTTCGTCGCCGTGCTCACTGCCGCGCTGGCTGACGCTGTCGAACCCGGCGCCGATCTCGACGCCCTTGACCGCGTTGATGCTCATCATCGCGCTGGCGATGTCGGCGTCGAGCTTGCCGAACAGCGGCTCGCCGAGACCCGCCGGGACGTTCCGGGCCACGACGTCGATCCGCGCACCACACGAGTCACCGGCGGCGCGCAGCTCGTCCATCCGCTGCTCGAGCTGCGGCACGACCGCCGCGTCCGCGGCGAAGAACGGGTTCAGCGGGATCTGCGACTCGTCGACGAAGGGCACGACGATGTCGTCGAGCTGGCTCATCCACCCGACGATCTGCAGGTCGCACTCGCTCCGGAGCCACTGGCGGGCGATCGCACCGGCCGCGACCATCGGCGCCGTCAACCGGGCCGACGAACGACCCCCGCCACGAGGGTCGCGCAGGCCGTACTTGCGCCAGTACGTGTAGTCGGCGTGGCCCGGCCGGAAGGTGTCGAGCAGGTCCGCGTAGTCCTTGCTCCGCTGGTCCTCGTTCCGGATCACCAGCGCGATCGGCGTGCCCGTCGTCCGCCCCTCGTAGACCCCGGACAGGATCTCGACCCGGTCGGGCTCCCGACGCTGGGTGACGTGCCGGGACGTCCCGGGGCGCCGCCGGTCCAGGTCATGCTGGATGTCCGCTTCGGTCAGGGGGATCCCCGGGGGGCATCCGTCGACGACGCACCCGATGGCAGGACCGTGTGACTCGCCGAAGTTGGTGACGCGGAACAGTTCTCCGAACGTGCTGCCGGACATGGGTCCTCCAGATCAGTGGTCAGGTGCGCGGTGGCCGGGCGACCCTCGACCGTAGCGCGACGAGCCTGATCGTGGGGCACCCGATCGCGCAGAACTCAGACGAGCGCGACCGCACCCCACCCGGCGCGCATCCGGGCGACGGCCCGGTCCCACCCCGACAACAGGTCGTTGTCGTCGCGCATCAGCGACTGCACCTGCAACCCCTCGTAGAGGGCGACCAACTGCTCGGCGGCGTGCCGGGGCGACGTCCCGCGCGGCTCGCGACCGGCGACGACGTCCCGCACGAGGGCGAGGGTGATGTCCTCGAACGAGTGGACGTACTGGCTCCGGAACCACCCGGCGGCCGGGTGCGACGGCGCCGAGGCCGCACTGAGCGTGGCGATCCGGATGCGGACGAGCCCCGGGTCGGCGAGCCCGGACTGCAGGCGGGCGCGGAGGTACGCGGCAGCGCCGTGCTGTTCGGCGATCGGCCACAGGGATGCTCGGTCGCCGTTGTTCCAGCGGCTCATGACGGCGACGACGAGCAGTTCCCACACCGGGTAGGCGTCGGTGACGTCTGCGGGCGTGAGGTCGGCGAGCGCCGCGACCTCGGCGGGCCCGACGGCGTGGAAGTCCGAGCGCCGGAAGGCCTCGATCGCCGCCTGGACGATGCGGGGACGGAGGTCGGCATCGGGCGCGGGCATGAGGACGATCATCCGGCCCGGGCCCGGGTGGCGCGACCGCCAGTTCGAGGGGTGTGGACCGTCAGCCCCGGTCGAACGTCAGCGTCTCGTCGTCGGCCGCGGTGACCTGCCCGGTGCGCGCGAACTCCGCCCAGATCGCCCGGTGTCCCGGTCCGCGCCGTTCGACGGCCGCCCAGTCCTGCTCCGGCACGAAGCGGCTGCCGGCCCACGCCGCGCGGTCGCCGAGCAGCAGCGGCACGTCACTCATGTGCACCGCCCCGGTCGGTCGGACGGTCACCCCGCGGTGCAGCCGGTAGACGACGGCCCGACCACCGGCGGCGCGGTGTCGGGCGGCGAAGGCACGGGCGTCACGGCCGTAGATGACCTCGCTGAGCGGACGGACGAGCCACCAGCGGAGCAGCGCCCGGCCGATCCGGGTGCGCGCGACGGCCGGGAGGCCCGGGATCATCGGCACGTAGAGGGCGGCCTCGTCGGTGGCGGACCCGATGAGCACCTCCACGTGCGGGGCCGCGCGGCGCCAGGCGTCCGGCAGGTCGCGTTCGGCGGGCAGCGGTGCGTGCCCGTACTGCGTGCCGAAGGGCATCCCGCCGCGCAGCCCGTACGGCAGTGCCACCTTCTCGGCGGCCGCCTGCAGCGCGAACACGTCGTCCAACGCGGTGTCCGGGGCGACGGTCCCGACCGCGCGGAGCATCGCGCGGTTCATCCGCGCCCGACGACGCGACAGCCCGAGCGGGGCGCTCTGCACGATGGCGCGCTGGAACAGCCCGGCCGTGCCCTCGGCGACCATCAGGTGCGCGATCGCGTCGCCGCCGGCCGACTGCCCGAACAGGGTGATGCGCTCGGGGTCGCCGCCGAGCCCCGCGATGTTGGCGTGCACCCAGCGCACCGCCTCGACCAGGTCGAGCAGCCCGAGGTTCGCCGGCACCCGCTCCCCGTCGCCGAGGAACCCGAGCACACCCAGTCGGTAGGTGACCGCGACGACGACGACCCGCTGCTCCTCGGCGAGCGCCCGCGGGTCGTGGATCGGGATGTCCCCGCCACCGACGACGTACGAGCCGCCGTGGATCCACACCATCACGGGCAGCAGTTCGTCCTCGCCGAGGTCCGCGGGCACCGTCACCGACAGGGCCTGGCAGTCCTCGGACACCTCGGCCTCGATCGGGTGGATGAGCTCCTCGAGCACGGGCGTCGCCGGCTGCGGCGGCACCGGCGCGGGGGTGTCGGCGACGAAGTCGGTCGTGAACGGCGGGACCGGTTGCGGTCGCCCGAACCGCGCCGCGCGGGCGTACGGGATCCCGAGCGCGCGGACCACGCCGCCGTCGCGGTGGCCGACGATCCGGCCGACGGGCGTGCGGAAGGTACGGGTCGTCGCGGCGGTCACCGTGCAACCGTACGACGGTCCGGGAGGCACGGATCACGTCACACGGGGATGAAAACTACACAGCGGGTGGTTTCTGCGGTAGCGTCGGATCGTCTCGCCGTGGAGCAGTGTCTCCGTCGGCCGCACACCACGTCAGGATCGAAGGAGCCTCTGCAATGCCCACCACCTCTGTGCAGCTGTACTCACTGCGCTACGCGATCGCCGAAGACCTCGACCAGGCCATCGCCCGGGTCCGCGAGATCGGCTACGAGAACGTCGAGCCCTACGCGTTCGTCGAGCGCGCCACCGACCTCGAGCGTGCGTTCGCGGCCACCGGCCTGAAGGCCCCCTCCGGCCACGTCGCCGTGATCGACGCCGACGACACCGCCCCGATCTGGGACGCTGCGGAGCGCCTCGGCATCCACACCGTCATCGACCCGTTCATCCCGACCGACCGCTGGCAGACCGCGGACGACGTCGCGAAGATCGCCGAGCGCGTCAACGTCCTCACCGCCGAGGCCGCGTCCCGTGGCCTGCAGTTCGGGTACCACAACCACCAGTGGGAGTTCACGAACAAGGTCGACGGCCGCACGGTCTACGACCTGTTCGTCGAGCAGCTCGCGCCGGAGACCGTCCTCGAGGTCGACACCTTCTGGGCGACCGTCGGTGGCGCGGACGCCGCCGCCGTGCTCCGTGGCCTCGGCGACCGCGTCGTCGCCATCCACGTCAAGGACGGCAAGGTCGACGGTGACATCCGCACCGCACTGCCCTCGTCCGAGAGCGCCCTCATCGTGCCCGAGGCGCTGCAGCGTGCCTTCGAGAACCAGACCCCGGCCGGCCAGGGCGACGTCGACGTGGCCGGCATCCTCGCCGCGGCGCCGCAGGCCATCCGCGTCGTCGAGTTCGACGCGTACAAGGGCGACGTCTTCGAGGGCATCACCGAGTCCCTCACCTGGCTGAAGGACAACGACAAGTGAGCCGCACCGGCATCGGCATCATCGGCGCGGGGAACATCTCCACGCAGTACCTCGAGAACCTGACCCAGTTCGCCGACGTCGAGGTCCGCTTCGTCGCCGACGTGCTGCTCGACCGGGCCGCCGCCCAGGCCGAGAAGTACGGCGTCGCCGGTTCCGGCAGCGTCGACGAGCTCCTGGCCCGTGACGACGTGCAGATCGTCATCAACCTGACGATCCCCGCCGTGCACGCCGAGGTCGACCAGCAGATCATCGACGCCGGCAAGCACGTGTGGAGCGAGAAGCCGATCGCCACCGACCACGACTCGGCCGCGGCCGTGCTGGCGTCGGCGCAGGCGAAGGGCCTCCGCGTCGCGACCGCTCCGGACACCGTGCTCGGCGCGGGCATCCAGACGGCGCTCCGGGCCATCGCGCGCGGGGACATCGGCGAGCCGCTCACTGCGACGACGCTGTTCCACGTGCCCGGACCCGAGGCGTGGCACCCGAACCCGGACTTCCTGTTCGCCACCGGTGCCGGCCCCCTGTTCGACATGGGCCCGTACTACGTGACCACGCTCGTGCACGCGTTCGGCACCGCTTCGCGCGTGCAGGCCGTCTCGTCGAAGTCGCTCGACCGCCGCACGATCGCCTCTGGTGACCGTGCCGGCGAGACCTTCCCCGTCGAGGTCCCGACGCACCACGCAGCGCTCATCGAGTTCGCCGGCGGGCAGTCCGCCCAGTCGACGTTCTCGTTCCAGCACGCTCTGCCGCGGATGGGCTTCGTCGAGATCAACGGCACCCTCGGCACCATCTCGCTGCCGGACCCGAACACGTTCGAGGGCGAGTCGACCCTCTGGCGCTACGGGCACGACGAGCCCGAGACCCTGCCCGCCATCGGTTCCACCTGGGGCCGTGGCACCGGGGTCGTGGAGCTCGCCCGCGCGATCGCCGAGGACCGACCGGAACGCGCCTCCGGTGCCGTGGCCCTGCACGTCCTGGACGTGCTGCTCGGCATCCGCGACGCCGCCGAGTCGGGTTCCGCCGTCGAGATCACGTCGTCCGTCGACGCGATCCCGCCGCTGCCGGAGGACTTCGACCCGGCCGCCGCGGTCCTCACCGCCGGCGAGTAGCCGCAGCCCCACCACCGGAACGGCCGGCCCTCCTGCAGGGCCGGCCGTTCCGTGTTCCCCGGCGAGGGAGCAGGATGACGGCATGGGCAGCGCGTTCTCGACCGGCTGGCGCATCGCCCGCGCACGGCGGTCGGAGTTCCTCGACCCGACGCGGCTCCGACGCCGGACTGTCGTGACCGGCACGGTCGCCGTCGTCTCGGGCACGATGAT
Organism: Curtobacterium sp. APC 4022; assembly: GCF_030407555.1. Classification (NCBI taxonomy): domain Bacteria; kingdom Bacillati; phylum Actinomycetota; class Actinomycetes; order Micrococcales; family Microbacteriaceae; genus Curtobacterium; species Curtobacterium sp. APC 4022. The sequence continues at coordinate 20,642 of NZ_JASDDD010000021.1, read as the reverse complement.
GGTGATCGCCGATCTGCTCTGGGGCGTCTTCGACGGGCCGTTGCCGCTGCGCCTCCTGGCGATCCTCTGCTTCGCGGCCGCACTCGGGTGCCTGGTCGGGGTGTTCCTCCGGGTCGACCGTCGGGATCTCGACCTCCGAGGCACCGCCACCGGGACCGGGACCGGTGACTGGCGCCGCGATGAGCGCATCGACCGGCAGTTCGCCGCGCGTCCTCCGGCGATGCTCCCGGAGGACCGCGACGAGGTCCTGGCCCGGGCCGAGCGCACCCTCGGACCGTCGGTCGCCCTCGCGGCCCGGTTCATCCTGCTGCCGATCGCCTGGGTGCTCGTCTGGGCAGGGGCGCTGCTGTCCGGGCTCGGCTCGCTCGACTCCCCGCTCGTGTTGTTCTGGCCACCGATGCTCATGCTGCTGCAGTCGGCGTCCTTCATCGCCGCGGTGACGGGGATCGGGAGGTCAGACGCCGCACGCCACCGAGCCCTCGCGCTCGAGCCGGCCCCGGCCGTCGATGCCCCCGCACGCCGCAACCTCGACCCGCGCGGGTCGAAGATCGGTCTCCCCGGCGACTGACCCCGGTTGAGGCGGGCTGAAAGCGTGAGTCAGATCCGACGTCGGCAGGTGTTCGCGTGGGGCATGCCTTCGATCGCCTTCGTCCTCATCGCCGGCCACGCGCTGGCGTGCGTCCTGGCAGCTGTGGACGATCACGAACGGCAAGGCGGCAACGGCGTTCGACATCGGCATGGCATCGGGCACCAGCCCGGCAATCGCCGCGGTCGGCAGCGGTTACGTCGTCGCGGTCCAGACGAACGGCAACGACCTCTGGACGGTCACGAACGCAGACATCGGGGCCGCCACAGCTTCGAGATTGCCGCTGTCCGCCACGACGTCGAGGGCATGGACGCTCAGTTCGCCTCTGTGTCGAAGACCCTTCGACCGTCCGCTTGCCCGATCACCCAATTCGTTTATCTACTCCCGCAATTCTCCCCAGCCAAAACTGCTTTCAGCAACAAAGTCAGCGAACTCTGAACGCAAACGAGCGACAAATCGCACATCTGTTTCATCGGGGATGAGCCTGAGTAAAAACGTCTCTCCGAGAACCACGACCTTCACGAGGTCTCTATTCGAGGGGGAATCACTACCCGAAAGGCGATTGCCCGCATCAGTCGTGAACTCTACAATAGTGCGAGCCGCTTCGTTCTGCTTCAGCAAGCCCGTAATAACATTGACCACTAAGCCCTCAAGATGCGATACGGTACTCATTTTGTCCTATCGGTTACGATAAAGAGCCCATTCGTGTAGACAAACGCGGTGCCACCTCGACCTCGCCCGACGACGGACCACGATCGCACCGGTGGCAAGGGAGCAGCCGCCGCAGGACGGCCGAGCCGCCCTCAGCCCGAGGCCTCGGCCCCCCGCCGCTCCCCACCCGGCACGATCCGCTCCAACAACCGCAACACCCGCTCCCCGTCGACCGCGTCCGGGTCGAGCAGCCACTGCACCTGCAGCCCGTCCGACACCGCGATGCTCAGGCTCGCCAGGTCCTCCGCATCCAGGTCGTCCCGGATCCGTCCGGACGACTGGTCCCGCCGGATGAGGTCGGCCAGGTCGGCCCGCAGCCGGGTGAACCGCTCGCGCATGAACTCCCGCGTCGCCGGGTGCCCCTCCTGCACGGCGTCGGCCGACAGGGTCGTGTACAGCTGCACGAGCCCCGGCACGGCCCGGTTGCGGGCAGCACTCTCGCGCATGTCCCCGATCGCGGACTTCATCCGCTCCGGTGCCCCCTGCTCACGCACCTCGTGCTCGCGGTAGACGGCGAGCAGCAGTTCGTCACGGCTCGGGAAGTAGTGCCGGAGCGCCGCGTGCGTGATCCCGAGGGCGTCCGCGACGGAACGCAGCGAGGACGCGTCGACCCCCTGCTCGGCGACCATCCGGATCATCTCGTCCAGGATCTGGGCCCGCCGCTCGGTGCCCTTGCGGTAGCCGCCGCGGCGCGACGGCGTCCCTGCGTCGTCGTCCACGGGGTCGGTCATCGTGCCAACTTACCGCTGGAAGGTTTTCGCGGCCAGTGGCGGACGGGAGGCCGGGCTCACGCGGTCCCGCCGGTGCCGGACGCCGCCCCTCCGCTCCCCGACTGCGCGGAGCGGAGCAGGAGGCCGTGGTGGTGCGTGGTGAGCGTGGCTGCTCGGACGGTGCCGAACGGGTCGCCGTCGAGTTGGATCCGCTCCGGGGTCTCGAGCTCCAGGTGCAGGGTCCGCGCGCGGGTCATCGGGAGCGCTCGGGAGGTCGGGAGCACCCGGGCGATGACCCGTCCGAGCCGGGTGCTGGAGAAGAACCGGTTGAGGGAGAGCGTGTACCCGATCTTGGTCCACCCGAGCCAGCCCCCGGGGCGGAACGCGACGGCGTCCAGGATGCCGTCGTCGGGTTCGGCCCGGGGCAGCAGCAGCACGCCCGCGGTGAGGCTGCCGCAGTTCCCGACGATGACGGTGTGCGCGTGCATCGTCCGGGTCGGCCCGTCGTCCAGCGAGTAGTGGACGGGGATCTGCCGGTTCCCGACGATCGACCGGGCGATGGGGTCGGAGTACGCGACCCAGCCGAACCGCTTCTTCACCCAGGCGTTGGTGTCCGCCGCCATGCTGGCGTCGAGACCGATGCCGGCCATCACGAGGAACGCGTGCGTGCTGGTCGCTCCGTCGGCGTCGGTGAGTTCGGCGATCCCGACGTCGATCGGCCGGTCGGAGCCGGTGAACGCCGCCCGCACCGCGCCGGCCATGTCGTTGCGGTGCAGGCCGATGTTGCGGGCGAACAGGTTGCCGGTCCCGCTCGGGACCAGCGACACCGGGATCCCGGTCCCGCGCAGTTCCTCGGCGACCACGCGGAGGGTGCCGTCACCGCCCGCGACGAGCACCACATCGGGCGCGGCGCCGACGGCAGCGCGTGCAGCAGCACGCCCGTCGTCATCGGCAGCGGTCTCGAACCACCCGGTCTCGGCCCAGCCGCTGCGGGCTGCCTCGGCATCGACGAGTGTCCGGAGTCGTTCCGGGTTGCCCTTCACCGGGTTGACGACGACCGCCGCGCGCTGCGGTGCCGGAGCGTTCATCCGGCTGTCGGCGCTCAGTTGGTTCCTTCGATGGGTGCTGACTCCGGTGCCGGAGCCCCGGGGCAGGGGTGCGCCCAACGCTAGGGCGGCGGCGGCATCCTGAGCAACTCCACGCGTCGGCAACTCGACGCGCAAGCGACGTGACGCATCAGGGCGCGGTGGCGGACGGGAGGCCCGGATCACCACCCGTGACGCGCCTCCCGTCCGGTGGGTGTCAGGAACCGGCGGCCGGCCCGCTGGCGTCAGCCCGGGCCTCCGGCACCGTGTACTCGTCCACCGGTGTCGGCAGGCCGGCGTCGAGCGCGGCCGTGATCTGCGCGAGGCAGCGCGCCAGGACCTCGTTGTCCTCGGCGGAGAGGTGGTCGATGACCTCGACGACGGCCTCGTGGAAGACCTCGTACGACCGGTCGATCTTGCGGGCGGCCTGCACGGTCGGCTCGAGCACCTGCGCCCGTCGGTCGGTGGGGTGCGGGACCCGGAGCAGGTCGCCCTTCTCGACCAGGCCGTCGACGATCTTGGTGACCGAGGCGTTCGAGACCGACAGCATGACGGCCAGGTCCTTCGGGCCCATGCTCCGGCCGTCGCGGTGTGCCTGCAGCATGTAGCGGACGGTGAGGAACTCGTTCTTCGTCAGGCCGCTCTCGCCACGGGCACGTTCCAGCTGGTCCTCTTCGGCGTGCTGCAGCCGGAGCAGGGCGTCGACGGCGGTCTTGGCGGACCGGGTGCGGGGCTCGCGGGCGTAGAGGTGGACGTGCTCGCGGCGGACGACGGTCAACGGCATGGGTCGGTGTCTCCCTCACCCGTCCGGGCGGGTGGTCAGGCTGGTGGGGCGGACGCGGTGGCTCCGGCGCCTGCGGTCGGGCGATCGGGTCAGGCGGTGGGGTCAGGCGGCCGGCGCGACGAAGAAGTCGGCGTAGGACAGTTCGGTGCGGCGGGACAGCAGCGACGGGTCCTCGATCCGCTGGGCGACCCAGGCCTCGATGACCGCCGGGTCGGTCAGTCCCACGCGCGGGTGGGAGCCGCCGAACCGGGTGTCGTGCGACGTGCCGTGGTACGTGCTCTGCATGGGTGCGCCTTCCTCGTCGAGGGTCTGCCGTCGGCCTGGTCTTCCAGACGTGAGAACTATTTCACGACGTGAACAATGAGGGCAACAAACAGTTCGTCGAGTTGTACAGTTCGCGCACCGAACGACTGTGGACACAGCGAACGCGGCGGGCGAACGCGGACGAGCCCCTCCTCCGGCGGAGGAAGGGCTCGTGCGGGGAACGGGTCGGACTACTCCTTGTTGAGCTTGTCCTGCACCGTGCCGGCGATCTTCTCGACCGTGTTCGGCAGCTCGGTCGTGCCGTACAGGCGCGAGTCCGGGTGCGTGGGCGGCGGCATCGGCACCGAGGTGGTGGGGCCGTCGTGGTACGAGTACTCGCCCTTGCCGTCGAACGACGGGCCACTCGCCCACGAGCCCTCCTTCGCCTGCGCACCGTCGGAGAAGTTGAGGTACTGGTAGTTGACCTCCTGGTTCTCCTTGTGCTGCGGGAAGTTGCTCGGCACCGGCAGGGTCTCGAGGCCCTGCTCGCGGAGCTCGGCGGCGGCGGTCGCCCACATGTTCTGGTGCATGGTGTCGCGGGCCGGCGAGCTCCGGCTGCCCGCCGACGGTCCGGTCGCCTGGACCGCGCAGGCGGACCTGGCCGTCGCCGCCGCGATCGCCCTCACCGACCCCGACCGACTGCACGGCACCACGCCGCCGTTGACCGCCTCCCGAGCGATCGACATGGACCAACTCGCCGAGGTCGTCTCGCGGATCACCGGTCGGACCGTCACCCGGACCGTCGTGGACGAGGACGAGTACCGCGCAGCGCTCGTCGCGGGCGGACTCCCGGAGGCATTCGCCCCGATGATGACCGGGTCCTTCGCAGCCGCACGGGACGGCGAGTTCGCCACCGTCGACCCGACGCTCGCCGACCTCCTCGGCCGCGAGCCGCGCAGCATCGAGGACGTCCTCACCGACACCCTCCGGGCGCACTGACCCGGGCGGGTCACGTCGGTCCGATGCAGGCACGCTCCGGACGGGAGGCGCGGCGCGGCCCCGCCACGGGCCTCCCGTCCGGCACCCGGCCGGCCACCGGCGTACCGTCACCGACGTGGATCTCCAGCTGCAGGACCGTGTCGCACTCGTCGTCGGCGGGAAGGGGTACATCGGCACCGCCGTCGTGGACCGCCTCCGCCAGGAGGGTGCGACCGTCGTCGTCGCCTCCCGAACCGCCGACACGGCCGACGGCTCAGCGACGGACAGCGTCGCGATGGACACCGCCGACCAGGCCGCCGTCGACGCGGCGGTCGCCCGCGTGCTCGAGCAGCACGGACGGATCGACGTGCTGGTCGTCACCGCGGCCCCGGCGGCGAACACCCTCGACCCCGAGCGCCGTTCCGACCCGGACCAGGTCGCCGCGGCCGTCGACGGCAAGGCCCTCGGGTTCCTCCGGGTGGCCAACGCGGTCCTGCCCGCGCAGCGTCAGGCCGGCTTCGGCCGGGTCGTCGTCGTCAGCGGGCAGAACGCCTACCTGTCGGGGAACATCACGACTTCGTTGCGCAACGCGGCCACGAACGTGATCGCCAAGAACCTCGCTGACGAGACCGCGGGCACCGGCGTCACCGTGAACGTCGTGAACCCGGGGACCGTGCGGGACGAGCCGAGCGCCGAGGTCCGACCCGGCGCCGGTGGCGAGTCCAGCCCGCAGCAGATCGCGGACCTCGTGGCCTTCCTGTCGTCCCCGCTGTCTGTGGTGTCGGGCGAGTCGATCTCGATCGCGCACCGCGTCCTGGGCAGCGTCACCGTCTGATCGCCGTGCGCGGACGACACCGCGTCCGTCCCCCCTTCCACTGCGATCCGGGCGGGTGTTGACTGCCGCCATGCAGCAGGCCCACTCCGCCGACGGAACGCCCATCGCCTGGGAGGCGATCGGCCCTGCCGATGCTCCCGGTGTGATCATCACCGGCGGTGCGTTCAGCACCGCCGACGCCGCCCGTCCGCTCGCGCAGGCCCTCGCCGAGGTGAGCATCCGCGGCGTGGTCCTCGACCGGCGCGCCCGTGGTGGCTCCGGCGACACCCGGCCGTACGCGCCGGAACGGGAGGCCGAGGACCTCATCGCCGTCGCCGCGGCGGCCGGGGGCGTCCGGGCCGCGCTCGGACACTCGTCGGGTGCGGTCCTGACGCTCCGGGCAGCGGCCAGCGGGCTGGACGTCGACCACCTCTTCCTCTCCGAACCGCCCTTCGCATTCGACGAGTCCCGGCCACCGCAGTCACCGGACCTGGTGGACCGGTTGCAGGCGCACGTCGACGCCGGTCGGCCCGAGGACACCGTCGTCCTCTTCCAGCGGGAGGCCGTCGGCCTCCCCGACGAGGTGATCGAGCAGATCCGGCACGCACCGATGTGGCCCGCCCTCGTCGACGTCGCCCAGTCGACCGTGTACGACGCGACGATCACCGGCGAGACGCCCGTGCCCTCCCCCGCGATGGCAGCCGTGACGACGCCGGTGACCGTGCTGCGGGGTGGGCGGACCTGGCCGTTCCTGGTCACCGCGACGGACCGGCTCGCCGCCCTGCTGCCGGCCGGGAGGCTCGTGGTCGTCCCGGAGTCGCAGGACCACGGTCTGCACCCGGCGGGCACGGCGCGGGAGGTCGCGGCCGCACTCGGGTGAGCCGGGTGGCCTGGGCGGGCGTGGCTGGACTGGCTGGGCGTGTCGGCGGATGACCGACCGCCGGAACGACGAAGGCCCCGATCTCTCGATCGGGGCCTTCGTCTGCTCGCTCTTGCGTGAAGAGCTCTGGTGCGCGAGGGGGGACTTGAACCCCCACGCCGTTTCCAGCACACGGACCTGAACCGTGCGCGTCTACCAATTCCGCCACTCGCGCCAGCGACGAGAACACTACCACGCACAGACGGGGCCAGGAGCCAACCACTACCATGCAGAGGTCAGCGACCGAGAACGTGGAGACCATGGGCTTACTGGACAACTTCGAGCGAGGGTTGGAGCGCGCCGTCAACGGCGCCTTCGCGAAGACCTTCCGCTCCGGTGTGCAGCCGGTCGAGATCACCGCGGCCCTGCGGCGTGAACTCGACACCAAGGCTGCCGTGGTCTCCCGCGAGCGCATCCTCGTGCCGAACGAGTTCACGGTGCGACTCGCGCCGCCGGACCACACCCGCATGCACGACGTCGGGCAGCCCCTCATCGACGAACTCACGCAGCGGGTGCAGCAGCACGCGGTGGCGCAGAACTACTCGTTCTCCGGTCCGGTCACGATCCGCCTGCAGCAGGACGGCACCCTCTCCACCGGCATCCTCGAGATCGACTCGACCACGGTGCAGCGCGACCTGGCCTGGGTGGCGGTCCTCGACATCGGGTCGCAGCGTCACCACCTGAAGCGCGGACGCACGGTCATCGGCCGCGGTACGGACGCCGACATCACGGTCGCCGACACCGGGACGAGCCGGAAGCACGTCGAGGTCCTCTGGGACGGCAAGCACGCCCAGGTGAACGACCTCGGGTCCACCAACGGGTCGAAGCTCAACGGCGAACGCTTCAGTCAGGCCATCCTCGAGCCGGACTCAACCATTGAGATCGGTCGGACCCGTATGGTGTTCCGGGTGATCCCGGAGAACGACGGAGGTGCGCGATGACCACGGGCCTGACCCTGCTCGTCCTGCGCTTCGCGTTCCTCGCGGTGCTGTGGCTGTTCGTCTTCGTGATCGTCTTCGCGTTGCGCAGCGACCTCTTCGGCCAACGCGTCCGTGCGATCCCCACCGACCCCAAGGCCGGCCCGTCGACCCCGACCACCCCGCCGATGCCCGCCGGTGCCGGAACAGCAGCCGCAGCCTCCGGGGCGTCTCCCGGTGCGTTCACCGAGCTGATCGGTCAGGCCAGCGCACCCACCGCCGCCACCGCGGGCCCGGTCGCGACCCGTCTCGTCATCACCGAGGGCGCCCGCGAAGGCATGGAGATGCCCCTGGGTGGCGGCCCGATCACGATCGGCCGCTCCAGCGAGAGCAACGTCGTGATCCGCGACGACTACACCTCCACGAACCACGCCCGCCTCGACCTGCAGGGCGGTGCCTGGGTCCTGACCGACCTCGGATCGACCAACGGCACCTTCGTGGGCGGCCAGAAGGTCACCGTCCCCACCACCGTGGCGGAACGCACCCCGATCACCATCGGGACGACGACGTTCGAGCTGCGGCGGTAGTCCCGGATGACGGCTCGCACGCTGAGCGCCGCTGTGTCCCACGTCGGACGCATCCGCGCGAACAACCAGGACTCCGGCTACGCCGGGCAGCACCTGTTCGCGGTGGCCGACGGCATGGGCGGGCACGCCGGCGGCGACGTCGCCTCCGCGATCGCCATCCGGCGCATCCGAGAGGTCGACCGCGAGTTCCCGTCGGCACACGACGCCGAGTTCGCACTGCAGTCGGCACTGATCGCCGCGAACCAGCTCATCACCGAGACGGTGTTCGAGCACCAGGAGCTCACCGGCATGGGCACCACGGTGAGCGCCATGATCCGGGTCGGCGACCAGCTGGCGATCGCACACATCGGCGACTCCCGCATCTACCGCTGGCGCGACGGCGAACTGCAGCAGATCACCTCCGACCACACGTTCGTGCAGCGTCTCGTCGACAGCGGGCGGATCACGCCGGAGGAAGCCGCGGTGCACCCCCGCCGCTCGGTCCTCATGCGCGTGCTCGGCGACGTCGACGCCGCGCCCGAGGTCGACACCGCGATCATGGACATCCGCCCCGGCGACCGGTGGCTGCTCTGCTCCGACGGGCTGTCGTCGTACCTGGCAGAAGAGCGCATCCGGCACGCGCTCGCGTCCACGATGGACGCCAACCAGGTCACGCAGCGTCTGGTCAAGGAGACGCTCGACCACGGCGCCCCGGACAACGTCACGGTCGTCGTGCTCGACGTCACCGACTCCGAGCCGGGCGAGGACGACGACGCGGCCACCACGGTCGGTTCGGCCGCCGCCCCGCTGACCTTCGAGGCGTCGACCGGCCGAAAGCCGATCCGCCTCCCCACGATCCTGCTGCACCCGCTCAAGGTGTCGGCCGCTCCGGAGGACTCGCACTTCGAGCCGGAGTCGGACCAGTACTTCGCCGAGCTCATCGCCGAGGACCGCCGACGCCGCGTGCGTCGTCGGGTCTCCTGGTCGATCGCACTCGTCATCGCGATCCTGGCACTGATCGGCGCGCTCTTCCTCGGTTACCGGATCGTTCAGGACCACTACTACGTGGGCACGGACCGCGGCTCGGTGGCGATCTACAAGGGCGTGCAGCAGTCGATCGGACCGATCGCGCTGTCCGACGTCTACGAGGACACCGACATCTCGCTGACCGAGCTCCCCGACTACACGCGTGAGAACGTCCGCTCGACGATCAACGCGACGTCCCTGCAGGACGCCCGCGCGATCGTCGACCGGCTGCGCACCGCCGCCGAGACCGGTCAGGACCAGAGCGGGACGGGAGGCTCGGGAGACTCCCCGACGTCGTCACCGTCCGCCTCCCCCTCGGGGTCCGCAACGCCCCGGTCCCCGTCACCCTCCCCGTCGAGGAGCGCAAGATGAGCGCCACGACCGCACCCTCGTTGACCCAGGCGATCACGATCAAGCTCCGGGAGCCCGCGCGCGCCCGGAACCTCGAGCTCGTGCTGCTCGTCATCGCCTGCGGCATCTGCGGCGGTGCGATGGTGCTCGTGCAGCTCGGCACCAAGGGCCGCGTCTTCGACACCTCGGTGCTCTGGACCGCGGCCTCGATCCTCGGCCTGGCGCTCGTGATGCACGTCATCCTGCGCGTCGTCGCGAAGAACGCCGACCCGTTCATCCTGCCGGTGGCCCTCGTGCTCAACGGCATCGGGATCGCCGAGATCTACCGGATCGACATCCACAACGGCGTCTCCGGGTGGGCGGCGATCGGCGTCAAGCAGATCGCCTGGACCCTGCTGGCGATGGTGTTCGCGATCATCACGATCCTGCTCGTGCGCAACCACCGGTTCCTGCAGCGCTACCGCTACATCTTCATGCTGCTCACCATCGTGCTGCTCCTGCTGCCGATGCTGCCCGGCATCGGCACGAACATCGGCGGTGCCCGGGTCTGGATCCGGATCGGACCGTTCTCGTTCCAGCCGGGTGAGCTCGCGAAGATCACGATGGCGCTGTTCTTCGCCGGCTACCTGGTCACCGCGCGGGACAGCCTGTCGATCGTCGGCCGGAAGTTCCTCGGCATGACGTTCCCGCGTGCCCGTGACCTCGGCCCGATCCTCATCATCTGGGGTGTGGCGATGAGCGTGCTGGTCTTCCAGCGCGACCTCGGCACCGCCCTGCTGTACTTCGGCCTGTTCCTCGTGATGATCTACGTCGCGACCGCCCGGCTCAGCTGGGTCGTGATCGGCCTGGTGCTGTTCATCGGCGGTGCCCTCATCGCGGCGAGTGTCCTGGTCTACGTGCAGGGCCGCTTCGAGCAGTGGCTCGACCCGTTCGACCAGCAGATCTTCCTGCGGCAGACGCAGGGCAGCTACCAGCTCGTGCAGGGCCTGTTCGGCTTCGCCAACGGCGGGATCACCGGCACCGGGCTCGGGCAGGGCCGGCCGTACATCACGCCGGTCGCCAACGCGGACTACATCATCGCCTCGCTCGGTGAAGAGCTCGGGCTGATCGGGGTCTTCGCGATCCTCGGCCTGTTCGTGGTCCTGGTCTCCCGGGGCATCCGCGTCGGCTTCATGGCGCAGGACGACTTCGGCAAGCTGCTCGGCATCGGGTTCGGCTTCACGATCGCCCTGCAGGTCTTCGTCGTCGTCGGTGGCATCACCCGGATCATCCCGGTCACCGGACTCACCACGCCGTTCATGGCGGCAGGTGGTTCGTCCCTCGTGGCGAACTGGATCATCGCGGCGATGCTGCTGCGGCTGACCGACTCGATCCCCGCCGAACAGCGCGTCCAGCAGGGTGCGCTGTCGGAGCGGGGCAACACCGGCCGTGGCCGGTCCAGGAAGGAGCGCCGGTGAACCGCCAACTCCGCGGCGTCTCGACCGTCGTCGTGCTCATGTTCGTCGCGCTCTTCGTGTCGACGACGTCCATCCAGTTCTTCGCGGCGGACTCGCTCCGTGCCGACAGCCGGAACTCCCGAACCATCCTGGACAGTTACTCCACGAAGCGTGGGGCGATCCTGGTCGACGGCAAGCCGATCGCCGAGTCCACCGCGGTCGACGACCAGTACCAGTACCAGCGCAAGTACAACAACGGCGCGCTCTACTCGGCCGTCACCGGCTACTTCACGATCGGCCAGGGCAACTCGGGCATCGAGAGCGCCGAGAACGCCGTGCTGTCGGGCAACAGCGACGACTCGTTCTTCCAGAACCTCAACGCGATCCTCACCGGACAGGACATCCAGGGCGACAACGTCAACCTGACGATCGACCCCGACGTGCAGCAGGCCGCGTACGACGCCCTCGGTGCGAACACCGGCGCGGTCGTCGCGATCCAGCCGAAGACGGGCAAGATCCTGGCGATGGTGTCGAAGCCGGGCTACGACCCCAACACGCTCACCTCGCACGACACCAAGGACGTCATCGCGCGCTACCAGGCGCTCGAGGCCGACGCCTCGAAGCCGCTGGCGAACCGTGCCATCGCCGGCGACCTGTACACGCCCGGATCGGTGTTCAAGCTCGTGGTCGCTTCCGCGGCCCTGGCGAGCGGGGACTACACGCTCGACTCGACACTGCCGAACCCGTCGACCCTGACCCTGCCGGGCAGCAGCTCGCGGATCAACAACGCCGAGGGCGGCAGCTGTGGCGGCGGCGACCAGGTCAAGCTCCGCGTCGCGATCCAGTACTCGTGCAACATCCCGTTCGCCGAACTCGGCCGGAAGCTCGGCTACGAGACGATCAAGAAGACCGCGGACGAGTACGGCTTCGGCAACGTCATCGACGTACCGACCTCGGCGACGCCGAGCCAGTACCCGGAGCCCGAGTCGACGGCCGAGCTCATGCTCAGCTCGTTCGGCCAGGCCAGCGACCGCGTGACCCCGCTGCAGATGGCGATGGTCTCCGCCGGCATCGCGAACGGCGGGCGTGTCATGCAGCCGTCGCTCGTCGAGTCGATCGAGACGAGCGACCTGAAGACGGTCGACTCGTTCTCGCCGAAGCAGTACAGCGCCCCGCTGTCGTCCGACGCGGCGTCCGACCTGACCGAAGCGATGCAGAGCGTCGTGAACGCGGGGACCGGAACGAATGCGAAGATCGACGGTGTCGACGTCGCTGGCAAGACCGGCACGGCCGAGGGCGGCACGGGCGATCCCTACACTCTCTGGTTCACGGGCTTCGCCCCGGCCAAGGACCCGGAGGTCGCGGTCGCCGTGGTCGTCGGGAACGGCGGCGGGCTCGGGCAGTCCGGAGTCGGCAACACGGTCGCGGCTCCCGTCGCGAAGAAGGTCATGGAGGCGGTGCTGAACAAATGAGACCCACCAGCGGACTCACCTTCGGTGGGCGGTACCAGCTCTCCTCCCGAGTCGCCATCGGCGGCATGGGAGAGGTGTGGCAGGCGACTGACCTCGTCATCGGGCGCACCGTCGCCCTGAAGATCCTCAAGGACGAGTACCTCGGCGACCCCGGGTTCCTCGAGCGCTTCCGCGCCGAGGCTCGGCACGCCGCACTCGTCAACCACGAGGGCATCGCCAACGTGTTCGACTACGGCGAGGAAGACGGCAGCGCCTACCTCGTGATGGAGCTCGTCCCCGGCGAAGCCCTGTCCACGATGATCGAGCGCGAGCACACCCTGCCCGTCGACAAGGTCCTCGACATCGTCGCCCAGACCGCGAATGCCCTGCAGGCAGCGCACGCCGTCGGCCTGGTGCACCGCGACATCAAGCCGGGCAACCTACTCATCACGCCGGACGGCCGCGTCAAGATCACCGACTTCGGGATCGCCCGCATCGCCGACCAGGTCCCGCTCACCGCGACCGGCCAGGTCATGGGCACCGTCCAGTACCTGTCGCCGGAGCAGGCGAGCGGCCACCCCGCGTCGCCGTCGACGGACGTGTACTCGCTCGGCATCGTCGCGTACGAGTGCCTGGCGGGTCGTCGACCCTTCACGGGCGAGTCGCAGGTCGCCATCGCGATGGCACACATCAACGACCAGCCGCCCGCGCTGCCGGGGACCGTCCCGGAGCCGGTGGCCGCCCTCGTGATGTCCTGCATCGCGAAGAAGCCCGCCGACCGTCCGGCGACCGCGGCGAACCTCGCCCGCGCCGCCCAGGCCCTCCGTCGCGGTGACGTCGCTGCGGCGACCGTGGCGGTGCCGGCCATCGGCGGCGCCGGGACGGTCGCGTTCAACCCGCCCCCGGGCAACGACGCCGCCACCGCCCTCATCGGCACCCAGGCGAACGCGCCGGTCGTCGGTGGCGGTGCGCCGCGCAGCCCCGCCGGTCCCGAGGACGACACCGACGAGAAGAAGAGCCGCGCCTGGATCTGGTGGCTCGTCGGCGCCGTCGTGCTCATCGCGGCGATCGTGATCGGTGTGCTCGTCTTCGCGAACGCAGACCAGGACCCCGACCCGTCCGCGTCCCAGAGCAGTGCTCCGTCGCAGACGAGGTCGCAGGCGCCGAGCCAGGAACCGTCGGCAACCCCGACCGAGACCCGGACGACGATCAACCCCGCCGACTACATCGGGCGGGCGACCGACCAGGTCCAGACGGAACTGCAGAGCATGGGCTTCGCCGTCCAGGTGCAGGACGGCGACCCGGCCGAGACCGCCGAGCAGGCGAACACGGTGCAGTCGATCAGCCCCACCGGCAGCCTGTCGGACGGCGCACTCATCACCCTGCGTGAGTACACCGCGCCGCCGTCGGTCAACAAGCCGAACACCCCGAGCGCCGGCGCGGTCTCCGCCACCGGAGCCGTGACGTTCAGCTGGTCGACCGCCACCTGCCCGACCGGGTACACCGTCTCGAAGTACTCGTGGACGGTCTCCGGCGGCAAGGACTCCAGCGGCGCCACGAGCGGTGACACCTCGGAGACGTCGGTGGACATCCAGGCCGACCAGGCCGGTGACGACGTCACGCTGTCCTACACGGTGACGTGCGGCAACCTCGCCGCGTCGAGCACCTCGGACCCGGCCACCGCCACGTGGGTCGCCCCCGTCGAGCCGACGGACGCGCCGACCTCGACGGCGACGCCGCAGGACTGACGCACCACCTGCACCACCCCCGCGAGGCCCCGACACGGAACGTGTCGGGGCCTCGCCACGTTCCGGTAACGGTTGCTCGTGGAGCACGGCCAGCCAGCGTCCCCCAAGAGACCCCTGCCGTACACTTGCCCGGACGGACATTCGGAGGAGTACGTGCCTGAAGGTGTGACCGCGGGGATCACGCTCCTCGCCAACCGGTACGAGATCGGTGACGTCATCGGACGCGGCGGCATGGCCACCGTGCACGTGGGTACCGACACGCGACTGGGCCGGCGAGTGGCCGTGAAGCTGCTCAAGCCGAGTCTCGCGAACGACCCGGCGTTCCGCACGCGCTTCCGGCAGGAGGCGCAGGCCGCGGCCCGCATGGCCCACCCGACGATCGTCCGTGTCTACGACGCCGGCGAAGAGACCGTGCGCGAGTCCTCGGGCGCCGAGGTGCAGGTCCCCTTCATCGTCATGGAGTACGTCGAGGGCCGCCCGCTGAGCGAGATCGTCGCCGAGGGTCCGGTCGTGCAGGAAGAAGCCGCGCGCATCGTCGAGGGCATCCTCACCGCGCTCGAGTTCTCCCACCGCGCCGGTGTCGTCCACCGCGACATCAAGCCCGCGAACGTCATGATCACCCACTCGGGCCAGGTCAAGGTGATGGACTTCGGCATCGCCCGCGCCATCACGGACACATCGGCCACCGTGGCGCAGACCACGTCGATCCTCGGCACCGCGTCGTACTTCTCCCCGGAGCAGGCCCGCGGCGAGGTCGTCGACGCCCGCACCGACCTGTACTCGACCGGCATCGTGCTGTTCGAGCTGCTCACCGGACACCCGCCCTTCCGTGGCGCCTCCCCGGTCGCCGTCGCCTACCAGCACGTCAGCGAGCAGCCCGTCGCGCCGTCCACGATGACGTCGACGGTCTCGCCGGCACTCGACGCCGTCACCCTGCACGCCCTCGTGAAGGACCGCACCCGTCGGTTCCAGAACGCTGCGGAGTTCCGCCGCGACCTCCAGCAGGCCGCCGCCGGACACGTCCCGATCTCGAAGAAGAAGCTCGCGGCCGCCGTGGCGGACGACGCCGCGCTGCTGTTCGGGGTCAACCCCCGTGCGGCCGCCAACGCCGACGTCGCCTTCCGCGAACTCGACGACACCTCCGAGCGCCGACCCCAGCGGACCCAGAACCGGCCCCCCGTCGCCTGGATCTGGCTCGGGATCGTCCTCACCATCGCGGTCATCGCTGCCGTCGCCTACTTCGTCGCGAACCTCGAGCCGGGCAAGCCGCCGGTCAGTTCGTCGATCAAGGTGCCCAGCGTCGCCGGCCAGACCTACGACCAAGCCCAGGCGACACTTGAACGTCGCGGACTGAAGGCTGCGCGCGACGACGAACCCTCGGACAGCGTCGACAAGGACGACGTGATCCGGACCGTCCCGGACGCGAAGACCTCCGTTGCTCGTGACCAGGAGATCCGGGTCGTCGTGTCGACCGGACCGGAGCAGATCGCCGTGCCGGACGTCCGGTCGCAGACGCAGGACGCCGCCACCAAGGCCCTGGACGCCGCGGGCTTCTCGGTCGGCGCGGTCAGTTCGGACTACTCGCCGACGGTGCCCGAGGGCACGGTGCTGAGCAGCGACCCGGCGTCGGGCGTCACCCAGGCCAAGGGCTCGGTCGTGAACCTCGTCGTGTCGAACGGCAAGGTCCAGCTGCCGGACGTCACACAGCAGCCGTTCGACACCGCCCGGTCCACGCTCGCCGGCAAGGGACTCACCGTGCAGCCCGCGCCGTCGTACGCCTGCACGGGCACCACGGTGACGCAGCAGAGCGTGCCCGCGGGCGACGTCCCCCAGGGCACCACGGTCACGCTGACCTACTGCGCAGCCTCGGCACAGCCGCAGCGGCAGCCGTCGCGCCAGCCGGCACCCGGTGGCGGCACGTCGAA
This sequence comes from Curtobacterium sp. APC 4022, assembly GCF_030407555.1. Lineage (NCBI taxonomy): Bacteria > Bacillati > Actinomycetota > Actinomycetes > Micrococcales > Microbacteriaceae > Curtobacterium > Curtobacterium sp. APC 4022. The sequence continues at coordinate 4,392 of NZ_JASDDD010000021.1, read as the reverse complement.
CGGCGGCGGTGCGGCCACCGGTGGCGGCGCGACGAACGGCGGCGGCGGATCGCTGAACCCGGGCGACGGGGGCAACTGACCACTGGGGTCGACGTCCTGACGGCGGCCGATCAGGCCGAGGCGAACAGCGGGGCCGACACGACCGGCACGCCGCGACCGGTCAGCCGACTCGGCTCGTCAGGCCGGAACGGCCGGTCGGGCCGACTCCATCGACCTGGCCGGAGCGTGCCGATGGTCAGCCGTCGGGCGGTCAGCCGTCGGCTGGTCAGCGTCCGGAGATGAGCGGGCCGAGTCCGGCAGCCCGCTCGGCGGCGCCACTGAGGCCCGCCGTCTCGAGCCAGTTGCCGACCATCCGGTAGCCACCCTCGGTGAGGACGGACTCCGGGTGGAACTGCACGCCGTAGACCGGTGCGCCACGGTGCTGCACACCCATGATGACGCCGCCCGCGGTCCGCGCCGTGATCGTCAGCTCGTCCGGGACCGTGCCGTCGACGATCGCCAGCGAGTGGTACCGCGTCGCCGTGAAGGGGTGCGGGACACCGGTGAACAGCACGCTGTCGTCGTGGTCGACCTGCGACGTCTTGCCGTGCATCAGCTCGTCGGCGTGCGTGACCGTGGCGCCGAGGGCCTCGGCGATCGCCTGGTGTCCCAGGCAGACGCCCAGCAGGGGCTTGTCCGCCGCGATGGCGGCACGCACGGTCGGGATCGAGACGCCGGCGTCGGCGGGGGTGCCCGGGCCAGGAGACAGCAGGACGCCGTCGTACTCGGCGATCCGGTCGGCGATCTCACTCTCCGGGAAGGCGTCGTTCCGCACGACGTCGGTGTCCGCGCCGAGCTGCTGGACGTAGCCGTTGAGGGTGTACACGAAGCTGTCGTAGTTGTCGACGACGAGGATCTTGGTCATTGGCCGTTCACCGTACTCGTGGGGGATGTGAGTCACGTCCGACGAGGCCGGAACTCACGCATGGTGACGGTAGGATACCGGCCATGGCCATGGACAAGGATCGCACCAAGCCCGCCCGGACGACCCGAGCCGACTCGGTCGACACCGCGGGGGACCAGCCGAACCCCGTGTGGTTCAAGCCCGTCATGTTCGGCTTCATGCTGATCGGACTCGCATGGGTCATCGTCTTCTACGTCTCCGGCGGCACGCTCCCGGTCCCGTCGCTGAACTCGTGGAACATCCTGATCGGCTTCGGCATCATGTTCGTCGGCTTCCTCATGACCACGCGGTGGCGCTGACCACCCGCTCGAACGCTTCCTCGACGCCCGTCGCACCGGTTCCGGTGCGGCGGGCGTCGTCGTTGGTCCCAACACCAGATCCGGGCGTCACTGTCCACAAGCAACTGGAGTGAGGACGTCCCGATCGGGAGGCTCAACCCCGTTCTCCACAGATCCGTACGTTCTCCACACGGTTGTCCCCACCCCCGCCCCGGAGTTCTCCACAGGCTCCTCCACAGTGGGGATAATCACACGCGTGTAACTCACCGATCTATCCCCAGCTGTGGACAACTCGGCGGAGGGGTGTGGAGAACGAGGCGGTGGGCACGGGACCTGCCGGATCTCGTCCTGGTCGGGACGCCATTCGAACGCTGGTCTGCTCTGGGGAGGCGTCGCTCGCGCCCAGCCGGCGCCGCCCCGCTGCAGGGCACGGCGCGTCCCACCGTCGCAGCCTGCACGTGTCAGCTCGCCACCGCGCAACCCGCACGCCACCGCAACACCGCACGGCGCGACTCGGTGCGTGTCGGCACCACACGCCACGGCACGGCCCAGCATGCATGGCGCCGGAACACGGCACGGAACGAGACGGGACGGAACGGCGCGCCGAGGCAAGTCTCGGCCCGGGACGGGACGGGACGGTACAGCGAGACTCAGCGGGTCTCGCACGATGCGGCACGCCCATCCCGACACAGGACGGGACCGCGGGTCTCGGCACCACACGGCACACCCGCCCCGGGACGGGAGGGGAGGGGATGGCGAGCCTCGGCACACCCAGCACGGCACAGGAGGGGACGGCGAGCCTCGGCACACCCAGCACGGCACAGGAGGGGACGGCGAGCCTCGGCACCACGGCACACCCAGCACGGCGTGGCACCACAGCCAGGCACGTCACGGCATCGGCGTTCGGCGTTCGGCGTTCGGCACGGCATCGGAGCCCGAGACGGATCAACATCACGCACCAACAACAGAACGCCCCGTCGCGAGAGCGACGGAGCGTTCTGGTGGATCCAGGCGTCAGCCGGTGGTGACCGCGTACCCGACGAAGCAGAGCGCGATGGCGACCACGGCCTCCAGGGCGAGCAGCGTCATCTGCAACCCGCGCTGCCGGACGTTGCGCGTCCGCGAGAACACGAACCCGGTCACGAAGCCGGCGAGCACACCGCCCACGTGGGCCTGCCACGAGATGTTCGTGCCGGGCAGGAACCCGATCACCAGGTTGAGCCCGATGATCACGAGCAACTGCACGGCGTTGTTGCCGAGGCTGCGCTGCAGGACGAAGAACGCCGCGAACAACCCGAAGATCGCTCCCGAGGCGCCGACGACCCATGTCCCCGGAGCCAGGAACGTCACGAGCATCGAACCGGCGATGCCCGAGATGAAGTAGAGCGCCAGGAACCGCCACGTGCCCAACATGTTCTCGAGCATCCGTCCGAAGATGAACAGCGCCCACATGTTGAACAGGATGTGGAAGACGCCCGAGTGCACGAACAGCACCGTGACGATGCGCCACGGCTGGGTAGGCAGCAGGGCCGAGTTGTACGCGAGCCACTGGCTCAGGAACCCGCCCGACAGGCGGTCGAGCAACCAGATGGCGACCGAGACCGCGATGAGGACGACGGTCCCCTTCTGGTCGAGCATCGCGAACCGGCGCCGGGCGACCGTGAGGCTGCTCGGACCGGAGGCGCGACGGTTCTCGGTGAACTTCGCCCGCTGCTCACGCACGCACTCGGGGCAGTGCACCCCGACCGCTGCCGGCGTCTGGCACTCCGGGCAGATGGTCCGCCCGCAGCGCTGGCAGAGCACGAAGCTCTGCCGGTCAGGGTGCCGGTAACAGGTGTTGGACGAAGCCGAGGTGGAGTCGGTCACTCGGTTCAGACGTCCTCGACGTCGATGCTCTGGATGACGACGTCCTCGACGGGCTTGTCACGACCGTCGGTCGGGACGCCCTCGATCGCGTCGACGACGGCGCGCGACTCGTCGTCAGCGACCTCACCGAAGATGGTGTGCTTGCCCTGCAGCCAGGGGGTCGCCACCGTGGTGATGAAGAACTGCGAGCCGTTGGTGCCACGGCCACCCTGCAGGCCGGCGTTCGCCATGGCGAAGATGTACGGGTTCTGGAACGTGAGCTCCGGGGAGATCTCGTCGTCGAAGCGGTAGCCCGGGCCGCCGACGCCCTGGCCGAGCGGGTCGCCGCCCTGGATCATGAAGTCCTTGATGATGCGGTGGAAGACGACACCGTCGTAGAGCTTGTCGGTCGACACCTTGCCGGTGCCGGGGTGCGTCCACTCCTGGGTGCCGGTCGCGAGACCGACGAAGTTCTGGACGGTCTTCGGTGCGTGGTTGCCGAACAGGTTGACGCGGATGTCGCCCTTGTTGGTGTGGATCGTTGCGACAGCGGTGTGCAGAGACATGACCCGATTCTCGCATGTGCCGCTGGATGTGCACGGGACCCACAGCCAGGGTTCTGTGACCTGTCAGGCGCTCGGGTGGCAGGATGGGGTCACGTCGAGCCATGGAGGTACCGAATGTCGATCGAGATCCCGCGCAAGCGCCGGAAGCAGATCAAGAAGCTCAAGGGCAAGACCGCCTCACTGCTCGGTGAGCAGCGGAAGGTCCTGGAGCACGCGAACGCCATCCTGACCGAGGCCCGTGAGCACGCGGCAGATGCTGCGCGCAAGGACTTCGCTCCCCGCGTGCAGAACGCGATCGACAACGGGCTCCGTCCCGCGGTCGCGACCGGGGTGCACGCTGCGACCTCGGCAGCACAGAACGCCTCGCACCGGTTCCAGTCGGAGGTCGTTCCCGGCCTCATCTCCACCGCTGGCTCCGTGCTCAGCGTCGGGGACCTGGCGAAGGACCCCCGCGTGCAGAAGATCGTGAAGGAAGCACAGAAGCGCAGCAAGACCGCGCGCAAGGCTGCCGGCAAGTACGTTCCGGCCGTCGCACCGAAGAAGGGCATCGGTTTCGGTGGGGTCGCACTCATCATCGTCGGTGTCGTCGCAGTTGCCGGTGCTGCGTACGCCGCGTACCAGACGCTCCGTGCCGACGACGACCTCTGGGTCGCCGATGACGCGGACAACGCGGGCAAGCCCGCCGCCTGATCTCCTGGTTCGCTCGAAGGGCCCCGGCACTGCGCCGGGGCCCTTCGTCGTCCCCGGTGTGCGCGTGCCG
>NZ_JASDDD010000020.1:0-51335 GCF_030407555.1 Curtobacterium sp. APC 4022 | reverse complement strand
CCCCCGAGCACACCTGGCCCACCGTCACGAGCGGCCACACCGACGTCCCCGTCATCCCCCTCGGCAGCGCCGCCGCCGCACAGGAACGTGACGGCACCCAGGCGGCACGGAGCGACCTCCGCCAGGCCGGCCGCTGGATCCGCGCACACCAGACGTTCGTCGTCGAGGTCCCCGAGGGCGTCACCGACGCCGAGGTCGCGATCGGGCAGCACGGCACCTACTTCGGCGTCAACGGCTGCCGCGACCTGGGCGTCGCCACCCAGGCGCTGCACCCGGGCCAGAACCTGATCACCGCGCCGCACGACGGCCTGGTCGGCATCATCGACCGGAGCACCAGCGACCGGGGCACGATCGTGGTCCGCGGTGGGGCACCCGTCCCGACCTTCGTCGCCGGGGTCACCGCACGTGCGGACTTCGACACGCAGCTGCAGAACTGGGACCGATCGCCGTTCTTCTCCCTGATCGGCGAGCGCGTGCAGGCGGACGTCCTCCGTGCCGACGCCACCTCGCCGAGGAGCGACCAGAACGAGGAGCTCATCGCCGGCGACGACCTGGACGTCCGGATGGCCCGCTGGGACGCGACGGTCCGAGCGAACGAGCGGTTCTGGGGCGTCGAGGACACCGGTCACCGCGTGCACATCGAGACCCCGAGTTACGGCGTCGCCGGTGCGAACGCGCCGACCAACGTCCACCCGGGCTGGGTGGCGTTCCCGACCGACTCCGCGTCGCCGCACAACCTGTTCACGAGCGACGGCTCCGCGGCGGGCGAGCAGGCGCTCCGGAACGCCGTCGGTCGGGTCTTCCAGCAGGACGCACTGCGGTGGAGGAACGACCGGGGGCAGACCGACGGGACGATCTCCCAGGACCTGGCGAGCGTCGTCCTCGAAGAGCAGGTACACCAGCGCAACCCGCTGGACTCGTGGCGCGCGAAGGTCGAGCAGTTCCGTCAGCAGCCGGTCGCCGAGCGTGACTTCTGGTCGAACCAGATGAACGGGATGACCCGGCACCTGGTCTTCGACCAGCTCCGCCGCGCCTACGGCGAGGACTTCATCGCCACCGTCTCCGCACGCGTGCGTTCGGACGTCGCGGCGGGCAGCGACCGGGAGGCACGCCGCGCCTTCGTCCTGCAGGCCACGCACGTCGCGGGGCACGACCTCACCCCGTTCTTCGAGCAGTGGGGCGTCCAGGTGGAGGACGACCTCCGCCCGCACCTCGCCGAGTACCCGGCACTCGAGGCGCCGATCTGGGACGACTTCGACGCCCTGGACTGAACGGACGGGAGGCCCGTGGCCGGTCATGCAGACCGGTCACGGGCCTCCCGTCGGTCAGCGCACGCCGACGCGAGCGGCGACCACGTCAGCGCTGCGGCAGGTCCCGCTCCGGGTACCCCACGTACAGCTGCTGCGGGCGGCCGATCTTGTTGAGCGGGTCGTTGTTGAGCTCGCGCCACTGCGCGATCCACCCGGGCAGCCGGCCGATGGCGAACAGCACCGTGAACATCCGCGGCGGGAAGCCCATCGCCTTGTAGATGATGCCCGTGTAGAAGTCGACGTTCGGGTAGAGCTTGCGGCTGACGAAGTACTCGTCCTCGAGCGCGATCTGCTCGAGCTCCTTCGCGATGTCGAGCAGGTCGTCCTGCACGCCGAGGGCCTCGAGGACCTCGTCCGCGGACTCCTTCACGAGCTTCGCGCGGGGGTCGTAGTTCTTGTACACGCGGTGTCCGAAGCCCATGAGCTTCACCCCGCGCTCCTTGTTCTTCACCCGCTCGACGAAGCGCGTGACGGGCTCGCCGGAGTCCTTGATCTGCTGCAGCATCTCGAGCACGGCCTCGTTCGCGCCGCCGTGCAGCGGACCGTAGAGGGCGTTGATGCCGGCGGAGATCGAGGCGAACATGTTCGCCTTCGTCGACCCCACCAGGCGCACCGTGGCGGTCGAGGCGTTCTGCTCGTGGTCCTCGTGCAGGATGAGCAGCCGGTCGAGCGCCTTCGAGAGCACCGGGTTCGGCTGGTACGGCTCGGCCATCGTGCCGAAGTTGAGCCGGAGGAAGTTGTCGACGAAGGACAGCGAGTTGTCCGGGTACAGGAACGCCTGCCCGATGGCCTTCTTGTGGGCGTACGCGGCGATGACCGGCAGCTTGGCGAGGAGCCGGACGGTCTGCAGCTCGACCTTCTCCGGGTCGTCGACGTCCATGTCGTCCTCGTAGTACGTCGACAGGGCGCTGACCGCGCTGGACAGGACGGACATCGGGTGCGCCGAGTGCGGGAGCGCGTCGAACAGGCGGCGCAGGTCCTCGTGCAGCAGCGTGTGCCGCCGGATCCGGCTGTCGAACGCGTCGAGCTCGCTCGGGCTGGGCAGCTCGCCGTAGATGAGGAGCCAGGCGACCTCGAGGAAGGTGCAGTTCGAGGCGACCTGGTCGATCGGGTAGCCGCGGTACCGCAGGATCCCCTGGTCGCCGTCGATGTAGGTGATGGCGCTCTTCGTCGAGCCGGTGTTCACGAAGCCGTAGTCGAGCGTGTTCAGCCCGGTCTGCTTCTTCAGCGTCGAGATGTCGATCGTGGAGGCTCCGTCGACGCTCTGCAGGATCGGGAACTCCGCCGTTCCCCCCGGGTACGTCAGCGTGGCCGTCTCGGTCGCCTGTTCGGCGCCGGGGCTCACGGGCACGGGCGTCGTGGGCGGTGTGGCCGTCTTCTGAGCGTCGTTGGCAGTGTCAGTCACGCTGGACAGCCTAATCGCGGCGACTGTCGGTCCGGTACATGCAGCTGCTCAGGAGTTTGGGTGGAACCGCTGTTGTGCAGACGCGTCGCCGATGGGCTGGTGGCCGGACGGGAGGCCCGTCAGCCGTTGGCCACCCGGCCTGCGCTGGCGAGACGCTGGGCTGCGGCGGCGATCCGGTCGTCTGTCGCGGTCAGCGCGACGCGCACGTGGCGGGCGCCGGCGGCCCCGTAGAACGTGCCCGGGGCGACGAGGATGCCGTGCTCGGCGAGCCAGGCGACGGTGTCGAGCGCGGGCTCGTCGCGGGTCGCCCAGAGGTACAGGCCGGCACCGCTGGCGTCGATGCGGAAGCCGGCGCGTTCGAATGCCGTCCGGAGCACGTTCCGTCGGTTGCGGTACCGGGTCTTCTGCTGGTGGACGTGGGCGGTGTCCTCGAGCGCGACGATCATCGCGTGCTGGACGGGCAGCGGCGGCATCATGCCGGTGTGCTTGCGGATCGCCAGGACGTCGGCGAGCAGGGCCGGGTCGCCGGCGACGAACGCGGCGCGGTAGCCGGCCAGGTTCGACTGCTTGGACAGCGAGTAGACGCTGAGGACGCCGTCGAACGAGTCGCCCACGACACGGGGGTCGAGGATGGTCGGGGTCGGCGAGGTGTCGTACGGGGCGTCCCAGCCGAGTTCGGCGTAGCACTCGTCGCCCACGATCACGGCGCCGAGTTCGCGGGCGCGGACGACGGCGGCGCGCAGCTGCTCGATCGAGAGCACGCGTCCGTCGGGGTTGCCCGGCGAGTTCAGCCAGACGAGCTTCGTGCTCGACGGCCACGCGGCGGGGTCGTCGGCGGCCAGGGCGTCGGCGCGCACCAGGGCGGCGCCGAGTTCGTAGGTCGGGTACGCCGCTTCCGGGAACACGACCGTGTCGCCCGGGCCGAGGCCCATCCAGAGCGCCAGGCCCGCGATGAACTCCTTCGACCCGATCGTCGGCAGCACGTGGTCGGCGGTGAGCTCGACGCCCTGTCGCCGGCCGTACCAGGCCGCGATCGCTTCACGGAGGGCCGGGGTGCCGGCCACCTGCGGGTAGGCGTGCGCGTCGGTGGCGTCGGCCAGGGCGCGTCGGACGACGTCCGGGGTGGGGTCGACCGGCGACCCGACACTGAGGTCGACGATGCCGCCGTCGTACGCCGCGGCGCGCTGCTTGTACGGGGCGAGCTGGTCCCAGGGGAAGTCGGGCAGGTCGAGCGGCACGGGTCAGGCCCGCGGCTGCGCCATGACGACCGGGTGGTCCGCGTGGATCACGCCGACCTTGGCTGCACCACCGGGCGAACCGATCTCGGAGAAGAACTCGACGTTCGCCTTGTAGTAGTCGGCCCACTGCTCGGGGAGGTCGTCCTCGTAGTAGATGGCCTCGACCGGGCAGACCGGCTCGCAGGCACCGCAGTCGACGCACTCGTCCGGGTGGATGTACAGCGACCGGTCACCCTCGTAGATGCAGTCCACGGGGCATTCGTCGATGCACGCGCGGTCCTTGACGTCGACACAGGGCTGGGCGATCACGTAGGTCACGAGCGAGTGCTCCCTTCCGGGGGTTGAGCGACTGCCAGCCTACTCGTGCGGGGCTGCGACCACGGACCGCGCCCCGTCCGACGGCTGCTGTCCGTCCGTCGGGCGGTGCCCGTTCGTCGGCGGGTGGGCACGGAGCCCGGTGAGGTCGGGCCAGGCGAGGACCAGCATCGCGACGACCGCCGGACCGAACGTCCACACGTAGCCGGCGGCGTTCGCCAGGACCAGCGGGGAGGTCGCTCCGGCCACGGCGACGAGCACCTGGGTGGCGAGGATGATCCCGATGCCGACCGCCGCGACGAGCAACCGCGACCGGTACAGCAGCCGGACGCCGACGACGATGCCGATCACGATGAGGCTGGTGATGACCATGCCGATCGGGGCGGTGCTCCACGAGCCGATCTCGACGGTCTGCTGGTGGGTGATCGTGCCGAGGGCGCCGACGAGGACACCCACGACGGCGGCCACGACGACCGCGGTGGCCTTGCCCTGCCCGGACATCTCGGCGTAGGTCTGCGGGGCGGCCGGAGCCGGGGGTGCGTCGTGCCGGAAGGCCTCGACCGCGGGTACCTGGTGCCGGACGCCGTGCGGCATCACGTACGACAGCGACGCGGGGTCCTGCGGGTCGACGGGGTCGACGGCGACCTGGCTGCGGTACTGCTCGAGCGCCGCTCGGACCCGCCCACGCACCGGCAGGACGTCGACGGTCAGGTCGGCGAGCCCGGAGTCGGCGTCCACGATCATCGAGAACGGGACCTCTTCGGCCTGCGCGGCGTACCGGGCTGCGGCGTGGATGCGGAGGTGGTCCGGGTGCCCGTAGCCGCCGTCGTCGCCGTAGCTGACGACGGCGTCGGCGCCGGTCGAGCGGATGGCGGCGCGGACGTCGTCGACGACCTCGCCGAGGTCCGCACGGGTCAGCGAGTCGGCGGGAGCGTCGCCGGCCGAGGTGGCCCGGCCGTCCGGCCCCCACTGCATGCCGGAGTCCGTGTAGCGCCGTGCCGGGAGGTCCGTGGGCCGGGCTCCGGGACCGCCGAGCCAGAGGTGCGCGGGACCGCCCAGGGCAGCCAGCGCGGCAGCGATCTCGGTCTCACGGTGCGCGGCGACCCGGAGGCCGTCCCCCGCCAACGGCGCGAGCTCGCTGGTGAGCATCTCGCCGCGCTCACCACGGGTGGCCGTCAGGACGGTCACGTGGGCACCGAGTTCGAGCAGCGTCGCGATGGTGCCGCCGGACGCGAGCGTCTCGTCGTCGGGGTGCGCGTGGACGAAGAGGACGCGCTCGGGGCGTGTGACCGTGGACATCGCCTGCAAGCGTACGGGACGTCGTCCGGGCAGCGGCCGGACGAAGCGGAGGTGAGCGGCCGGACGGAGCGGAGGTCAGCGGGGTGTGACGATGTACGTCGCGGTGGCGCCACCGTCGTGGTCGGACGAGAAGGTCACGACGACGCGGTGGTCGTCGCTCCGGAACAGCCCGAAGGCGCTCGACGAGTCGGCACGCTCGGCCGACTTGGTGAAGCCGGCGTCCGCGAGCTGCTGCGCGGCCCGGGCGAAGTCGTCGACCGAGGACGTGTGCACCTGGACGACCCACCCGGAGCCCGCGGGTCCGGCTCCCCCACCGAGGACGGTGCCGTCGACGAGCGGGACGGCCGCGGACGGGAAGCCCGCGGGCACCTGCCCGTCGCTCGTCACCTTCGTGCCCTTGAGTGCGGTGTCGAGGGCGCCGTCGATCCCACCCGCGACCTTCGCCATGCCCTGTTGGATCGCGGCGCCGTCGATGCCCTGCACGGACTCGGAGACACTCGACGCCACGGACGAACCGAGGTCGGTCGCCTGGGTGAGCGTCTCGGTGGAGCAGCCGCTCAGGCCGGCGAGGGCGACACCGGCGGCGACGGCGGCGGTCAGGGAGGTGCGGATCGGGTGACGCATGCCGGTACCGTAACCGCCCCGACCTCGAACTGGTCGAGCATCGGCTGGGTGATCACCCGCACTGGGGTCATCGGCGCCGGCTCATCGGCGCCGGGTCATCGGCGCCGGGGTCACCGCCGCCGTGGACGACCCAGCGCGGCGCGTCAGTCGAGCGTCGCCCGGGCTGCCGCGACCAGGGCGTCGACCCCGACCGGGATCGCGGTGTCGGCCTGCGGCGCGTAGAACGGCGAGTGGTTGCTCGGGATGTCCTCGCCGCGACGGAACAGCTCCGGGTCGGTGATGCCCGTGAACCAGTACACGATCGGGGCCCCTGCGGCGGTGGCGAGCTGGCCGACGTCCTCGGACGCCATCGCCAACCCCGACTCCATGTCGACGGCGTGCGGCACGACGGCCCGCACGGCCTCGAGCACGACCGCGGCCTGGTCGGCGTCGTTCACCAGGACGTCGGCGCCCGGGGCCCGCTCGATCGTCGGGGCGGCCAGTCCCCCGGCGTCGCTCTCGGCGCGGACGATCCGTTCGATCGAGGCGATGATCGCGGCGCGGGTCTCCTCGTTGCGCGCTCGGGTGGAGATCTCGATGACGGCCGTGTCCGGGATGATGTTCGGCCGCGTGCCGGCGTGGAACGAGCCCACGGTGACGACACCCGCGTCGCTCGGGCCGACCTCGCGCGAGACGATCGTCTGCAGTCGGACCACCGCCGAGGCCGCCGTGACGATCGGGTCGAGGGACGCCTGCGGCGCGGACCCGTGGGCACCGCGGCCGTTGAACGTGACGGTGAAGCGGTCGCTCGACGCCATCACGGCGCCGGACCCCACGGCGACGACGCCGACCGGAGCCGGGGCCGAGTGCTGCCCGAGGACCACGGCGGGCTTCGGGAAGCGCTCGACCAGTCCGTCGTCGATCATCGCGCGGGCGCCGGAGATGACCTCTTCCGCCGGCTGGAACACCGCGACGACGGTGCCGCTCCAGTCCGCGCGGGTCGCGACCAGGCGCTCGAGGGTGCCGAGCAGCCACGTCACGTGGATGTCGTGCCCACAGGCGTGCATGGTCGGGCCCTCGTTGCCGTCCTCATCCGTCGCGCGGGCGGTGCTGGCGTAGGGCAGGCCGGTGCGCTCCTGCACGGGCAGCCCGTCCATGTCGGCGCGGAGCCAGACGACCGGTCCGTCACCGTTCTCGAGGACCCCGACGACGCCGGTCCCGCCGACACCCGTGGTGACGGTGACGCCGCCGATCTCGGTCAGGCGGTCGACGACGACGCCCGCGGTGCGGTGCTCCTGGAAGCCGAGTTCCGGGTGGGCGTGCAGGTCCTGGTAGATGGAGAGCAGGTCGAGAGTCACCCGTCCACCGTATCTCCCGACCGTGCCTCCCGACGCCGACGGCCCGGCCACCTGCGAGCGGTGACCGGGCCGTGGGACGGAGGACGGGCCTCCAGGGTGTGGCTTACGCGTCCTGGCGCTTGAGGCGCGCGTAGGAGCGCTGGCGAGCCGACGCGTCCAGCTCGACCTTGCGGATGCGGACCGCGTCCGGGGTGACCTCGACGCACTCGTCCTCGCGGGCGAACTCGAGGCACTCCTCGAGCGACAGCTGCCGGGACGGCGTCATCGACTCGAACGTGTCGGCGTTGGCCGAACGCATGTTGGTGAGCTTCTTCTCCTTGGTGATGTTCACGTCCATGTCGTCGGCGCGCGAGTTCTCGCCGATGACCATGCCCTCGTAGACCTCTTCCGTCGGCTGGACGAAGAACGACATGCGCTCCTGGAGGTTCGTGATGGCGAACGGGGTGACCACACCGGAGCGGTCGGAGACGATCGAGCCGTTGATCCGGGTCTGGATCGCGCCGGCCCACTCGTCGTAGCCGTGGAAGATCGCGTTGGCGATGCCGGTGCCGCGCGTCTCCGTGAGGAAGGACGTGCGGAAGCCGATGAGGCCACGCGACGGCACGATGAACTCCATGCGGATCCAGCCGGTGCCGTGGTTCACCATGTTCTCCATGCGGCCCTTGCGGGCAGCCATGAGCTGGGTGATGGCGCCGAGGTGCTCCTCCGGCGTGTCGATGGTCATGTGCTCGTACGGCTCCTGCAGCTTGCCGTTCTCGTCACGCTTGGTGACGACCTGCGGCTTGCCGACGGTGAGCTCGAAGCCCTCGCGACGCATCTGCTCGACCAGGATGGCGAGTGCGAGCTCGCCACGACCCTGGACCTCCCAGGCGTCCGGGCGGCCGATGTCGACGACCTTGAGCGAGACGTTGCCGACCAGCTCGCGGTCCAGGCGCTCCTTGACCATGCGGGCGGTGAGCTTGTGGCCCTTGACCTTGCCGACGAGCGGCGAGGTGTTGGTCCCGATCGTCATCGAGATCGCCGGCGCGTCGACCGTGATGGTCGGCAGCGGACGGACGTCCTCGGGGTCACTCAGGGTCTCACCGATGGTGATCGTGTCGAAGCCGGCGACGGCGACGATGTCACCGGGGCCCGCGGACTCGGCCGGGAAGCGGTTGAGTGCCTTGGTGATGAGGAGCTCGGTGATGCGGGCGTTGACGACGGTGCCGTCGTGCTTGACCCAGGCGACCGTCTGGCCCTTCTTCATCTCACCGTGGAAGATGCGGAGCAGGGCGAGGCGACCGAGGAACGGCGATGCGTCGAGGTTGGTGACGTGCGCCTGCAGCGGGTGCTCGTCGTCGTACGTCGGGGCCGGGACGTGCTGGAGGATCGCTTCGAAGAGCGGCTCGAGGTCGTCGTTGTCGGGCAGCGTGCCGTCTTCGGGCTTGTTGCGCGACGCGGCACCGTTTCGGCCGGAGGCGTAGACCACCGGGACGTCGAGGATCGCGTCGAGGTCGAGGTCGTCGACCTCGTCCGACATGTCGGAGGCGAGACCGAGGAGCAGGTCCTGGCTCTCCGAGACGACCTCGTCGATGCGGGAGTCCGGGCGGTCCGTCTTGTTGACGAGCAGGATCACCGGGAGCTTGGCAGCGAGCGCCTTGCGGAGCACGAAGCGCGTCTGGGGCAGCGGGCCCTCGGACGCGTCGACGAGCAGGACGACACCGTCGACCATGGAGAGGCCGCGCTCGACCTCACCACCGAAGTCAGCGTGGCCCGGGGTGTCGATCACGTTGATCGTGATGGGGCCGCCCGCGCCGAACTCGGCGGCGTGCTTGCCGTTGTAGAGGACCGACGTGTTCTTCGCGAGGATGGTGATGCCCTTCTCGCGCTCGAGGTCGTTCGAGTCCATCATGCGGTCTTCGCCCTCGAAGTGGGCGTCGAACGAGTTGGTCTGCGTCAGCATCGCGTCGACGAGGGTGGTCTTGCCGTGGTCGACGTGTGCCACGATGGCGACGTTGCGCAGGTCGGACCGAGTGGCGAGCGCCATACAGGACATCCTTTTGTGTTCGGAAGATGATCGGGCGAGTGCCCGGGGTTCGGGCCGTTCCCGAGGGTTCCCGGGCCGAGCCCGAGGTGTTCTCGGGACCAGCCCGAGGTGCGGGACCGTGCCCGACGGATTTCGGGACCATGCCCGACTCGCCAGTCTACCGGTAGTTCGCAAGCAGAGGGAGTACAGCGTATGAGCCGTCGGCGAACGTGGACCGAGATCACCATCGTGCTCATGCTGTCGCTGGGCGCGAGTGCGCTCTACTCGGTCCTGCAGATCATCGACGACCTGTCCCAGACGACACCGCTCGGGCAGCAGTCGACGGCGCTGAACACCTCGACGACGACCGTGCAGTACGTCGACCTCGCCCGCCAGTTGCTGGGCATCGCGGCCGACCTGGCGCCGGTCGCGCTGGTCTGCATGCTGCTCTGGAGCTCGTCACGCCCGCACCTCGGCCGACTCGGCATCGACCGCTTCCGTGTCCGTCCTGACCTCGGCGGCGCGGCGCTCATCGCCCTCGGCATCGGCATCCCCGGACTCGCCCTGTACTTCACGGGTCGCGCACTCGGCATCACGGTCGCCGTCGACCCGGCCGCCCTCGGCTCGTACTGGTGGACGATCCCGGTGCTCCTGCTGTCCGCCGTCCGCTCCGGGCTGCAGGAAGAGGTGATCGTCGTCGGCTACCTGTACTCGCGACTCGGCGACCTGGGATGGGGGCGGTGGCAGGTCATCCTGTCCACCGCGGTCCTCCGCGGCAGCTACCACCTGTACCAGGGCTTCGGCGCGTTCGTCGGCAACGCGGTGATGGGCGTCGTCTTCGGCTGGATCTACACGAGGTGGGGACGCCTGCTGCCCCTCGTCATCACGCACGTGCTCCTCGACGCCACCGTCTTTGTCGGGTACCCGTTCGTCGCGCACGCATTCCCGGCCCTCTTCTCCTGACACCGGGGACCGACTTCTCCACAGACATCCCGAGGGCTTCCGGGCCGCCCGGATGAAATGCTACGTTCCACACACTGCTCCGAGCGATGTGGGGAACGATGGGGATCGAGTTCGACGACGTGGCCGTGTCACGGCTGGTCGCGTGCCTGACGGACGTGGCGCTGCGCCTCCGAGCCAGCGGCGCCGGCCGACGAGCGAGCGCGGAGCGCGCGCTGCAGGACTTCCACGGTGCGTACGCCCGGCTGTTCGCGGCGGCGCGCACGATCGAGTCGGAGGACCGGGGCCGGTTGACGAGGGCGCTCGAGGACCTGACGGTCCAGCTCCACGTCGTCACCCGACAGGCGGACGAGGAGCGTCGCCGACTGGAGGCCCGGATCGCCTGGCAGGAACGCGAACGGCGACGAGACCACGCGTTGGTCGCCGTCGGCGTCCCGCCGGGGTCGGTCCTGGACTGGGCGAGCGGCGCGTGGGACCCCGAGCCGTCCGCGACCCCGGTGCGCCCGACCCCGGTGTCCGCGGCCTTCCGCGCACGGCCACGGCAGCGCAGCACCGGGAGCGGTGGCGGTGGTGGCACAGCGGGTCGGAGCGGAGCCGATCCGCGTCGACTCCGGGAGTTCAGCGGGTCCGCCGAGGTCCAGGACGCCGCGACCGAGCAGGACCTCCACCGGGTCCGGAACGCGTGGGCCGGCTTCACCGCGCGGTGTGCCTGGGTGCCGGTGGACGAGGCCACGTTGGTCGCCGGCTTCGGGGACCACCTCGCCGAGGACGTCGAGGACACCGCCTGGGTGCGTCGGATCGCGAACGCCTTCGCGGCCGCGGGCAGCGGGGTGTCCCTGGCGGACGGCGTGCTCGACGTCGCCGGGACGTCGACGCTGCCGACCGGACTCCAGCGGGTGTTCGACCCGGCAGTCACCTCGGCCGAGGTCGCGGCGGCGTGGTCGGAGCTCGGGCTGTCCGAGCACGACCTGCGCGCACTCCCCCTGACCACGACGCTGCAGATCGCGAACCTCGACGGTGTCCCCGCTGCGGCACGTGACATCGCCTCGCGCGCGGTGCTGCGGGCAGCGCTCGGGAACCCGGAGCGGGTGTACCGGATGCTCGGCCTGCGGTACACGCACGGCGCCGCGACGATGGACGAGTTCCGGCAGCAGGTCGCGGCGCTGTGGAAGGGCGTGCGGCGGGCGGACCGTCTCGCGCAGGAGCTGGAGGCACCCTCCGCCGCGGTCGCGCAGCTCGTCGGCTTCGGCGCCACGGACGGCGCACTCGTGGCAGCGGTGTCGCTCGGGGACCTCGACACGGCCTCGAACGTCACGGTGAACGTGCCGGGCGCGACCACGACGCTCGACAGCACGGACGGGCAGGTCCGTGCCGCCGCCGGTCTGCTGCGCGGCGCCGTTCGGCTCGCCCCGGCGTCGTCCTTCGCCGTCGTCTCCTGGATCGGCTACCGGGCACCGGAACTCGTCGAGGTGCCCGCGCACCGACGCGCGATCGACGGCGGGGCGGCGCTCGCCTCGTTCCTCGACGGTGTCCACGACAGCCGGGACGGCAACGCTCCGGGACGCCTCACGGTGCTCGGACACTCGTACGGTTCTGCGGTGGCGGTCGAAGCGGCTGCGCAGACGCGGTACCGGGTCGACGCCGTCGTCACCTACGGCTCGGTCGGGTTCACGGACGACACGCGGCCCGAGCACCTCAACGTCCGCCAGGTCTTCGCCACGGAGGGCGAACAGGACCACACGGCGCGCCTCGGCCGGATCGGCCGGACCGACCCTCGTGACCTCCCGGGCGTCCACGTCTTCTCGTCCGAGGCCGGGCCCGGGACGGAAGCGGTCACCGGCCACGACATGTACCCGCCGACCGGCGTCGGGTACCTGTCACCCGACGCCACGGCGCAGCGTCACATCATCGAGATCATCGCGACCGGGAGGCCGGGATGACGGCCTGGAGCAGGACGGTCCGCATGATCATCGCCGTCGTCCTGACGGTCGGACTGGCTGCCGGGTGCACGTCCGGAGGAGGAACCATGGAGCACGACGCCGGAGGACTCACACGGCAGGAGGTTGCCGCGCTCTCGTTGCACGAGGAGTACGACCGGTACCGCGAGCACTACCGGACGATGCAGCAGGTCCTGGCGGACGCGCAACGGCAGCTCTCCGACGGTGAGTGGCACTGGAACGGCGGCGATGCCATCCCGCAGATCGGCGGTGACGGGATACGCCCGATGGCCGGGGCCGACACGCACAACACGTACGCGCTGGAGTCAGGCCGGTCCTGGGACCCGGCCGGTGCGCACGGATCACGGTCCGATCTCGAGCCGTTGATCGACTACTTCGCCGCGAAGGGCTGGAGCCACCACGTCGAGCGGATCACGGACACCTACTACCTCGACGGGTACACCGACGACGGCTGGCGCATCCAGTACCTCGTCCAACCGAGTGGTCACTACTCGCTCGACGTCTTCAGCGATCTGTTCTGGACGAACGACGCCGACGCACTCTCCGAAGCCGTGGGCGGCCGCACCGGCGGACGGCACCCGTCGTCCTCGCGACCCGGCGAGTACCCGGAACCGCCGACGTGGGAGTCGCCGATCACCAGCCCACCGAAGATCTGAGCAGCGGCACGGACGGTCGCGCACCCGACCACGGACGGACGGGAGGCGGTGCGCACGTCGTGCGCACCGCCTCCCGTCCGTCGCTGGCTACGCCGCGATCGAGGCGACCTTCTCCGGGTAGTGGCACGCCGCCCGGTGGTCGACGTCCTCGCCACGACGGGGCGCCTTCTCCGGCTCGTCCGTCTCACAGCGGCGACGTTCCGCCTCGGGCAGGATCGCGAAGAGCGGGCAGCGCGAGCGGAACCGGCAGCCGGTCGGCCGCTCGGTCGGGCTGGGCGGGTCGCCCGGCAGCAGGATCGTCGTGCGGGCCCGCTCGACGACGGGGTCCGGCACCGGCACGGCGGACATGAGCGCTGCCGTGTAGGGGTGCATCGGGCGTTCGAACACCTCGTCGACCGCACCCTCCTCGACGGTGCGGCCGAGGTACATGACACTGACGCGGTCGGCGACGTGCCGGATGACGGACAGGTCGTGCGAGACGAACAGGTAGGACAGCCCGAGGCGCGCCTTGAGTTCGGCGAGCAGGTTGAGCACGCCGGCCTGGATCGACACGTCGAGGGCCGAGACGGGTTCGTCGAGGACGATCAGGTCGGGCTCCACCGCGAGGGCTCGGGCGATGGAGATGCGCTGCCGCTGCCCGCCGGAGAACTCGTGCGGGTAGCGGTCGGCCTCGGCGGCCCGCAGTCCGACCAGGCCGAGCAGTTCCGGCACGCGCTCGTCGATCCGGGAGGCCGGAGCGCCGATCGCCCGGAGCGGCTCCGCGACGACGTCGTAGACCGACATGCGCGGGTCGAGGCTGGCGGACGGGTCCTGGAAGACCATCGAGATGCGCTGCCGCAGTGCCCGGGTACCGGCTGCGCCGCGTGCCGTGGCGTCCGCGAGGGACTCACCGAACAGCTCGACGGTGCCCGCTTCCGGACGCTCGAGGTCCATCAGCTGGTGCAGGGTCGTCGACTTGCCGGAGCCGGACTCGCCGACCAGGCCGAGGGTCTCGCCCCGGCGGATGTCGAGGTCGACACCGTCGACGGCGAAGACCTCGCCGACCTTGCGGCGGAAGACGGCGCCCTTGACGAGCGGGAAGGTCTTCGTCAGGCCCTCGACGTGCACGACGGGCTCGCGGTCGGTGCGGGACGCCGCCACCGCGGCGGCGTGCTCGGGGATGACGGGCAGGGAGAAGATCCGGCCGGCGTCCGCGTGCGCGGCGGCGACCTCGGCGGTGCGGTGGCACGCGGCGGTGTGGCCGGCGGCGTGCGACGGCGCCCCAGCGGCGGCCGCGCCGAGGCCGGCAGCTGCGGCGTCGGCGGTGTCGAGGCCCGCAGCGGCGTCGACGGCGGTGACCCCGATGCCGACCGGCGGTGCGAGGACCGGCTCGGTCGACCGGCAGACCTCGCTGACGAGCGGGCAGCGCGCCGCGAAGGGGCAGGCGTCCGGCAGGCCGATGAGCGACGGCGGCGACCCGGGGATCGGCACGAGCGGCGACCGGTCGGTGGCGTCGAGCCGCGGGAGCGCCCCGATGAGCCCGATCGTGTACGGCATGCGTGGCCGGGCGAACAGCTCCTCGGCGGTCGCGGTCTCGACGATCCGACCGGCGTACATGACGGCGATCCGGTCGGCGATGCCCGCGATGACACCCAGGTCGTGGCTGACGAACACCAGGGCGGCGCCGGTCTCGCGCTGGGCGGTCCGGAGCACCTCGATGATCTGCGCCTGGATCGTGACGTCGAGTGCTGTGGTGGGCTCGTCGGCCAGGATCACGTCCGGGTCGTTCGCCATCGCCATCGCGATCATGGCGCGCTGCCGCATGCCGCCGGAGAACTCGTGCGGGAAGGCGTCGACGCGGCGGGCGGGCTCGGGGATGCCGACGAGCCCGAGGAGCTCGATGGCACGGGCCCGGGCCTCGGCCTTCGAGGCACCGCGGTGCAGGCGGACGGTCTCGGCGATCTGGTCACCGATCGTGTACACCGGCGTGAACGCGGACAGCGGGTCCTGGAAGACCATCGCGACCTTGTCACCGCGCAGGCGGCTCATCTGCTTGTCGGAGCGACCGAGCAGTTCATCGCCGTCGAGTTGGACGGAGCCGGTGACCTTCGTGGTGTCGGGCAGCAGGCCGAGGACGGCCAGGCTCGTCACCGACTTACCGGACCCGGACTCGCCGACGATGCCCAGGACCTCGCCACGGCGGAGTTCCAGGTCGACGCCGCGGACCGCGTGCACGGTCCCCCGCGGGGTCGGGAAGCGGACGTGCAGGTCACGGACCCGCAGGATCGGCTCGGTGCTGGTCGTCGGCGTCGCGGCCGACCCGTTCGTGATGGTGCTCATGCTGCTTCCCCGGTCGTCAGTGCGGCGGTCATGCGCCGGAACCGGCCTGTGTGTTCAACGCGGCCACGTCCACGGCCGCCTGGTTCTGGTCCCGACGGCGGTTGCGCTTCTCACGCTTGCCGGTCGTCGAGGTCGGGTCGAGGGCGTCACGCAGCCCGTCGCCGATCAGGTTCGCCGCGATCGCGAAGACCACGAGCGCGCCGGCCGCGAAGTAGAACAGCCACGGGCTGGTCAGCGCGTTGTCCTGGTTCTGGGCGATCAGCGTGCCGAGCGAGACGTCCGGCGACTGCACGCCGAAGCCGAAGTAGCTCAGGGTGGTCTCGCCGAGCACCGCGGTCGCGACCTGGATCGTGCCGTCGATGATGAGGAACGACGCCACGTTCGGCAGGACGTGCCGGAAGATGATCCGGAACGGGCCGATCCCCATGTACCGGGCGGCGCGGACGAACTCGCGCTCCTTGACCGACAGGGTCATCGAGCGGACGACACGGGCGGTGATCATCCAGCCGAACAGCGTGATGAGCACGACCAGGACGATCCATCCGGCGTTCTGGATGCGCGGGCTGATGATCGCGATGATGAGGAACGACGGCAGCACGAGCAGCATGTCGACGAAGAACATCACGATGCGGTCGACCCAGCCGCCGAAGTACCCGGCGGCGGCGCCCGTGATCGCGGCGATGGCGGTCGAGAACACGGCGACGAGCAGGCCGATGAGCAGGCTCTTCTGCATGCCGCGGGCCGTCTGGGAGAAGACGTCCTGGCCGATGCCGTTCGTGCCGAACCAGTGCGTGGCGCTCGGCGGCCGGGTGAACGCCGTGTAGTCGATCTGCGAGTACTGCCAGGGGCTGACCAGCGGGCCGAGGAACGCGAAGGCGAACAGCAGCACGATGACGATGACGCCGATGCCCGCGCCGCGGTTCATGAACAGCCGTCGTGTTGTCTGCAGGAACCGGTTGCCCTGCCGCTTCGGGCGGGCCGGGGTGTCGCTCTTCGCGATGAGCGAGGGGTCGACGGGTTCGATCCGGGTGTCGGTCATGTCATGCCCTCCTGACGCGCGGGTCCAGCGCTGCGGTCGCGACGTCGGCGAGGAACCCGGAGATGAGCACCACCACCGCGGCGAACAGCGTGTACGCCGTCACGACGTTGACGTCGTTGCCGTTCACCGCGTCGATGAACCACGAGCCGAGCCCGTTCCACGCGAAGATCTTCTCGGTCAGGGTCGCGCCGGTCAGGATGCCGAGGAACCCGTAGGCGAAGAGCGTGGTCATCGGGATGAGCGCAGTACGCAGCCCGTGCTTGAACGTGGCCCGTCCCCGCGTCAGCCCCTTCGCCCGGGCGGTCCTGAGGAAGTCCGAACCCAGGACGTCGAGCATCGTCGCTCGCTGGTACCGGCTGTAGATGGCGATGAGGCCCAGCGCGATCGAGATCGTCGGGAGCAGCAGGTGCGCGCCGCGGTCGACGAGCAGCGTCCACGCCGACCCGTCGAGTCCTGGGGTCGCCTCGCCCGTGAAGTTGATGAGCTGGCTGCCGGCGTCCTGGTTCAGCTTCGTTGCACTGATCTTCAGGATGACCGCGGTCAGGAACACGGGTGTCGAGAACAAGACGATCGAGATCGCCGCGCTGACCCGGTCCGAGATCTTGTACTGCCGGATCGCGTTCCACACGCCGACGAGGACGCCGAGCACGATGCCGGCGATCGATCCGACGACCAGCAGCCGGAGACTCACCCCCAGCCGCGGGAAGAACTGGTCGTTGACCGAACGGTCCTGGATCGTCTGGCCGAGGTCGCCGTGCACGACCCCGTCGAGCCAGTGCCCGTACCGGATCACCACGGGGGTCTTGTCGTTGACGCCGATGTCGTCGAGCTTGGCGTCGATGACCTGTGCCGACGGCGCAGGGTTCCGCTGGGCGTAGACGGAACGGGGGCTGAACGTCGCTGACGCGAGGAAGTAGGTCAGCGAGGTCGCGAGGAACACGAGCACGACGTAGTACACGAATCGACGCGCCAGGAAGCGGATCATGGAGGCCACCATAGGGCCTCGTTTGTTTCCGGTACATGTCGTCGCCCCGCCGGGCTCGTAACGAAAGTACGTCGGATACGGAAAATGCCCGTTGCCCCCGCTCGGGGGCCCTAGGCTCAGCGACAACTTCCAGAGGGGAACGAAATGAAGCACAGGAACGTCCTCGCGGTGACGGCGACCCTCGCCGGGATCGCACTCGCCGTGACCGGTTGCTCGGGCGGATCAGGTGGATCCGGCGGGTCCGGATCCGACGACTCGGGCAAGAAGACGCTGCCGACCTCGGCACAGATCAACCCGAAGCCCGTCTCCGACCTCGAAGACGGTGGCACGCTCCGTCTGCCGATCTCGCAATGGGTCTCGCAGTGGAACTACAACCAGGTCGACGGCCCGCTCGTCGACGCGGCGACGATCGAGCAGGCGACGATGCCGTACGTCTACACGATCGACGGCAAGGGTGCCCCCACCCTGGACACCGACTACGTGTCGAAGGCCGAGGTCACGAGCGACGACCCGCTCACGATCTCGTACACGATCAACGACAAGGCCAAGTGGAACGACGGCTCGGAGATCACCTGGCGTGACTTCGAGAACGAGTGGAAGACCACCAACGGCACGGACAAGGCCTACCTCATCGCCGGCTCCACCGGCTACGAGGACATCTCCTCCGTGACCAAGGGCGCGACCGACAAGGACGTCGTGGTCAAGTTCTCCACCCCGTTCTCGGACTGGAAGTCCCTGTTCAGCCCGCTGTACCCGGCCAGCCAGACCAGCACGCCGGACCAGTTCAACAACGGCTACAAGGGCAAGGTCCCGGTGTCGTCCGGTCCGTACAAGATCACGGACCTGAACGAGACCGCAGGCACCGTCACCATGAAGCCGGACGAGAACTGGTGGGGCGACAAGCCGAAGCTCGACCAGGTGATCTTCCGGTCGCTGGACGGCAACGCCGACGTGGACGCGTACCTGAACAAGGAGATCGACTCCGTCCTCACGACGACGTCGGAGCGCTTCGACCGGGTGAAGAACGCGAAGAACACGAAGATCCTCGCGTCGACGTCCGCCCAGTACACGCACGTCGACTTCTCGACGAACGGTCTACTCAAGGACAAGCAGCTCCGGCTGGCGATCCAGCACGCCGTGAACCGTGACGCCTTGGCTCAGGTCATCGGCGGGACGCTGCCCTACAAGCTCGGCACGCTCGACAACCACCTGTTCCTGTCCACGGACAAGGGCTACAAGTCGAACATCAAGCCGAACGCCACCTTCGACGTCGAGAAGGCGAAGAAGCTGCTGGACGACGACGGCTGGAAGACCGACGGCACCTACCGCTCGAAGGGCGGCAAGCAGCTGGCGATCGCCATCACGATCCCGTCCGGTGCCCCGACCTCGCAGCAGCTGGCCCAGGTCATGCAGCAGCAGCTGAAGGAGATCGGCGTCAAGCTCACCCTGAAGTCGGTCGCCACGGACGACTTCTTCGAGCAGTACGTCACCCCGGGCAACTACGACATGACGATCTTCGTCTGGGGCGGCACCGGCTTCCACTCCAGCTCGGCGACGATCTACACCTCGGGTGCCACCGGCCAGAACTACGGCCGTGTCAGCTCGGATGCGATCGACAAGCTGACGAAGCAGGCACTGTCCGAGCCGGACTCGGACAAGGCCAACGTCATCTGGAACAAGATCGACAAGCAGGTCTGGTCGATCGGACACTCGATGCCGATCACCGCGAAGCCCGCGCTGGTCGCCCAGAACCCGAAGCTCGCCAACTACGGCGCGTTCGCGGGTGCGCAGAACATCGACTGGACGAAGGTCGGCTTCACCAAGTAGCCACCGACGGACAGACACCGAGGGCCGGACGCGTTGCGTCCGGCCCTTCGTGCGTCCGGAACCGTGCGTCTTCGGCGAGCCGGTGTGCGCTCTCGCAGGACACGGACGGTGCGGTCCCCGTCACATCGAGTGCGCGGACCGTACTGTTGCCCCATGGCCATCCCCGAGCCGGGCACCGCGGCGCCGGACTTCACCCTCCCCGGCATGATCGTCCGCGACGGCGTGCGCACCGACGCAGAGTACGCACTCACCGCCGAACTCGGTCGCCCGGTGGTGCTCGCCTTCTACCCCGGCGACGCCACCCCCGTCTGCACCGCCCAGCTCTGCTCGTACCAGCAGGAGCTCGACGACTTCCGCGACCTGGGTGCCGTGGTCTGGGGCATCAGTCCGCAGGGCCTCGACTCGCACGAGGGCTTCGCCCGGAACGCCTCGCTGTCCTTCCCCCTCCTCTCCGACGTCGCCGGCGACGTCGTCCGTGCCTACGGCGTGCACGTACCCGGACTGGGACTCCGTCGATCGGTCTTCGTGATCGGTCCGGACGGCCTGGTGCGGTGGCGGCACGTGGGCCTGGTCGGCCTCCGCTTCCCGCGCGCCGAGGTCATCCGGGCCCAGATCGAGCTCCTCGTCGAATGAGGCGTTGACAGGAGCGGCCGACGGGGTGACGATGGACGCCCTGAGACCTCCGGGTTCGCCTCTCCGGGACATCGGGTCTCCTGCCGGTACGCGCTCGGCCTGTCTGGTCCGCTCGGTGGGTGGTCCCGGAGAGGCGCTCTCGTCGATCGGGCACCCGCCGTCTCCTAGGCTTGCCCCCATGCCCGAACCGACCGCGCCCGCCCGGCCGACCGCGCCCGCCCGGCCGACCGAGCCCGTCCGGATCGTCGCGACGAACCTCCGACGCTTCGCCGTCGCCCTCTGGGTCGTGGCGGTCGCCCTCGTCGTCATCGGACTCCTCACGAACGGCCTCCGCGCCGCGTTGCTGGTGCCGGTGCCGTCCCTCTTCACCGCCTGGTTCGCCTGGGTGGTCCTCTGGCGTCCGCGCATCGAACTGACCGAGGACGAGCTGGTCGTGGTCGACGTCCGCCGGACCACGCGCTTCGCCTGGCGGCGCGTGCAGGACGTGCGGTCGAAGTACGGCCTCGAGGTCGTCACCGACCAGGGTGAGCAGCGGGTCTGGATCGCGCCGCGGCCGACGGCACGGCTCGCCCTCGAACGGCCGGGAGGCACGGTGCCGGTCACCGTCGCCGCTGCGGCCGACGAGATGCGTGCGCGGGTGCCCGCAGCACTCGAGTACGACGGCGCTCCCCCGGCGACCGTGACGGCTGCACCGATCGTCCACCGCGTGCACGGCTGGGCGGTCGTCGCCCTCGTCGTCCTGGGCATCGCCGGCAGCATGGCCGGCGCACGCCTCTGATCCGCTCCTGACGGAGCCTGACGGGGCCCCGCGCACCCCGACGCACCCTGACGCCGGACCGGAGCAGTCCTGCGCGACGTGGGGCGTGCCTCTCGTCCGGTGCCCGCAACGACGGAACGCGCCGTCCCGGAGCCGGGGCGGCGCGTTCCGTGTGTCGCTGGTGGTGCGGGTCAGCGACCGAACTCGAAGCCGGCGCCGGGGATGGCGGCCAGCAGGTCCTTCGTGTACTGCTCACGCGGGTTGGCGAAGACCTCGTCGGTCGTCGCCTTCTCGACGATCTGGCCCTTGCGCATCACGCACACGTTGTCCGCGACGAGGCGGACGACCGCCAGGTCGTGGGTGATGAACAGGTAGGTCAGGCCGAGCTCCGACTGCAGCTCGGTGAGCAGGTCCAGGATCTGGCCCTGCACGAGCACGTCGAGGGCGGAGACCGCCTCGTCGAGGACGATGACCTCGGGCTTGAGCGCCAGGGCACGTGCGACGGCGATGCGCTGTCGCTGCCCACCGGACAGCTCGCTCGGGTACCGGTTGACCATCGACTTCGGCAGGGCCACCTGGTCGAGCAGCTCGAGCACCCGGGCGCGACGCGAGGCCTTGTCGCCGACCTTGTGCGTGCTGAGCGGCTCGGCGATCGTGTTGCCGACGTTGTACATCGGGTCCAGCGAGCCGTACGGGTCCTGGAACACGGGCTGGACGCGACGACGGAAGTCGAACAGGTCCTTGCCCTTGAGCGCGCCGATGTCGATGCCGTCGAACTGCACCGAACCGGACGTGATCGACTCGAGCTGCAAGACGAGCTTCGCGACGGTGGACTTGCCCGAACCGGACTCGCCGACGAGCGCCGTGGTGGTGCCCTTCGGGATCGCGAACGAGACGCCGTCGACGGCCTTGAGCTCGCGGGTCGCGATGCCCTGACCACGCAGCTTGTAGACCTTCTGCAGGTCCTTGACGATGATCAGGTCCTTCGCCGGCGCGCTCTCACGAGCGTGGGCGCGGGCGAGGAGTTCGTCGTCCTCGCTGCCGTCCGCCGAGATCGAGACGGTCTGGTGCTGCACCTTCGACTGGATGCGGCGGCTCGCGAGCGACGGTGCCGCAGCGACGAGGCGCTGCGTGTACGGGTGCTGCGGGTTCGCCAGGATCTCCTTCGACGGACCGGCCTCGACGACCTGGCCCTTGTACATCACCACGAGCTTCTCGGCGCGCTCGGCGGCGAGGCCGAGGTCGTGGGTGATGAACAGGACGGAGGTGCCGAAGTCACGCGTCAGGCTCTCGAGGTGGTCGAGGATGACGCGCTGCACGGTGACGTCGAGGGCAGAAGTCGGCTCGTCGGCGATGAGCAGCTTCGGGCGGCTCGACAGACCGATGCCGATGAGCACGCGCTGGCGCATGCCGCCGGAGAACTCGTGCGGGTACTGCTTGAGGCGGCTCTCGGCGTCACCGAGCCCGGCCTCCTGCAGGACCTCGATCGCGCGGGCACGGATCGCGGACTTGCCGGTCGCCATGCCGTTGGCCTTGATGGCCTCTTCGACCTGGAACCCGATCTTCCAGAGCGGGTTGAGGTTCGACATCGGGTCCTGGGGGACGTACCCGATCTCGGTGCCGCGGATCTCGGCCATCTGCTTCTCGTTCATGCCGACGAGCTCGCGCCCGTTCAGCTTGATCGAGCCGCCGGTGATCTGGCCGGTGCCGGGGAGCAGCTTGATGATCGCCTGGGCGCTCGTGGACTTGCCCGAACCGGACTCCCCCACGATCGCCAGGCGCTCGCCCTGCTCGAGGGTCATGTTCACACCACGGACGGCCTGCACGAGACCGCTCTGCGTCTTGAACCCGACGTGCAGGTCGGTGATCTCCAGCAGCGGGGCGCCGGGGGTGCCGGACGCCTTGGCGTTCGGCGAGGTGAGTGTCTCGCTCATCGGCGGGCCCTCGCCTTCGGGTCGAGTGCGTCGCGGACCACGTCACCGAGGAGGAGGAACGCGAGCACGGTGATGGAAAGGGCGGCGGAGGGCCAGAAGATCGTCGACGGGCTGGTGCGGATCGACGACTGCGCGGCGTTGATGTCGAGGCCCCAGCTCAGTGCCGACGCCGGCAGACCGATGCCGAGGAACGACAGGGTCGCCTCGGCCACGATGAACGTGCCGAGCGAGACCGTCGCGACGACGATGACCGGTGCCAACGAGTTCGGGATCACGTGGCGCACCAGGGTGGTGAACCGGCTGACGCCGAGCGCTGAGGAGGCGGTGACGTAGTCGGCCTGCTTCGCACTGAGCACGGCACCGCGCATGATGCGGGCGATCTGCGGCCAGGCGAACACCGCGAGCACGAGCGACACCGTCACGGCGTTCCGCGCCGGGAGCACCGACATGAAGACGATCGCGCCGAGGACGGTCGGGATCGAGAAGAACACGTCACCGATGCGGGAGACGATCGTGTCGAGCCAGCCGCCGTAGAACCCGGCGAAGGCACCGATCACGATGCCGACGATCGTGACGAGCACGGTCGCGAGCAGCCCCACGATGAGCGAGTTCTGCGCGCCCCAGATGACGCGGGCGTACACGTCGTACCCCTGGCGCGTGAAGCCGAGCAGGTGGCCGGCACGCGGACCCTCGTTGCTGTCGTTGAGGTTCGCAGCGCGCGGGTCCACGTGGGTGAACAGCCCGGGCGCGATCGCCACGACGATGATCAGCAGGATGAGGATCGACGAGATCCAGAACGTGGGACGGCGGCGCATGGACTCCCAGGCGTCGGTCCACAGCGAACGGGTCTTCTCGTCCTCGTTGACCTGGTCGACCGCCAGGAGCGGAGTCTCCTCGATCGGCGCGACGTAGTGCGTCGCCGAGCGGGGTTCAGTGTTACTTGGCATAACGGATCCTCGGGTCCAGGACGGCGTACAGCAGGTCGACCAGGAGGTTGGCGAGCATGAAGATGATGACCATCACGGCGACGAAGGAGACCACCGTGGGGCCTTCGCCGAGCTTGACGGCCTGGAACACCGTGCCACCCACACCGTGGATGTTGAAGATGCCCTCGGTCACGATCGCGCCGACCATCAGGTTGCCGATGTCGACACCCAGGTAGGTCACGACCGGGATCAGCGAGTTGCGGAAGATGTGCACCCCGACGACGCGGCGGCGGGACAGGCCCTTCGCGGTGGCGGTCCGCACGAAGTCGGCGCTCATGTTCTCGGCGACGCTCGCGCGGGTCAGGCGGACGATGTACGCGAACGACACCGACGCCAGCACGATGGCGGGCAGCACGAGCTCCGACCAGGGCGCCTGACCGGAGACCGTCACGCGGAACAGCCCGAGGTTGATGCCGAGGACGTACTGCAGCAGGAACCCGACGACGAAGGTCGGCACCGAGATGAGCAGCAGCGAGACGACGAGGGCCGTCGCGTCGAACAGCTTGCCCTTGCGGAGACCGGCGATGACACCGACGACGATGCCGGCGACGGCCTCGAAGACGAGCGACAGGATCGCCAGGCGCGCGGTGATCGGGAACGCCGCGGCGAGCTGCTGGCTGACCGGCAGGCCCGAGAACGTCGTGCCGAGGTCACCGCGGAACAGGCCACCGATCCAGAGCAGGTACTGGACGAAGAAGGGCTTGTCGAGGTTGTACTGCTGCCGGATCGCCTCGATCACCTGCGGTGACGGCTGGCGGTCGCCGAACAGTGCGGCGACGGGGTCCCCGGGCAACGAGAACACCATGAAGTAGATGAGGAACGTGGCCCCGAAGAAGACGGGGATGAGCTGCAGGAGGCGCTTGCCGAGGTACCAGAGCATCAGATCCCTGCCTGGTTCACAGCGCGCATGTCGTTCAGGTTCATGTCGTGAGGGGTGGACGGTCCGAGGGTCGGCACGGGTGTCCGGTGCGGGCGGCGGCGCCCGCGTTCGTGGGGGAAGGTGTTGACCGCCGTGGTACGGGGGCTCGGGGACCGTGGTCCCCGAACCCCCGTCCGGTTGGCCGCGGAGCAGGATACCTGTCCGCGATGTGTCTCCGAGGAGACCGGGTGTTACTTGGTGACCTCGACGTCGTAGTACAGCGGGACGGAGTCCCAACCGAACTTGACGTTCTTCACGTTGTCTGCAGACCAGACACCGGTCACGTTGGAGTACCAGAGCGGGATCTCGGGCAGGTCCTTGAGCAGCAGCTCCTGAGCCTGGTCGAAGAACTTGTTGCCCTCTTCGACGGACGAGGCCGAACGGCCCTTGGCGAGCAGCTCGTTGTACTCGGACGAGTCGTAGCGCGAGTAGTTGTTCGACGAGCCCTTGCCCATGGTCGGGCCGAGGAAGTTGTACAGCGACGGGTAGTCGGCCTGCCAACCGGTGCGGCTACCGCCCGTGAGCTTGTCGTCCGTCTGCAGCGCGAGCGCCTCGGCGAACGTCGGGAGGGCCTTGCCCTCGGCCTTGATGCCCAGCGTGCTGGAGATCGAGTTGGTCACCGCGGTGACCCAGGCCTCGTGTCCACCGTCAGCGTTGTACGCGATGGTGAGCGTGTCGTTGTACGGCGAGATGTCGTCGGCCTGCTTCCACAGCTTCTTGGCCTCCGACTTGTTGTAGTCGAGGACGTCGGAGCCCTTGAGGTCCGCGGTCCAGCCGTCGATCACCGGGGAGGTGAAGTCCTTGGCCGGGGTGCGGGTGCCCTGGAAGATCTTGTTGGTGATCTGCTTGCGGTTGATCGACAGGGAGACCGCCTCGCGACGGAGCTTGCCCTCTTCGCCCTTCCAGTGGTCCAGGTAGTAGGGCAGGTAGATCGCCTGGAAGATCGCGGCGGCCTGGTTGACGTTCGAGTCGGGGAAGTCCGACTTGTAGGTCGAGAAAGCGGCGTCCGGCACGGCGTCGAGGACGTCGAGGTTGCCGCCCTGGGCGTCGGAGTACGCGGTGTCCTGGGACGTGTAGAACGTGATCGTCAGACCACCGTTCTTCGGCTTGCGCTTGCCCTGGTAGTCCTTGTTCGTGACGAGCTTGATGTCCTGGTTGTGCGTCCAGGCGCTCTTGCTCGCGAGCTTGTACGGACCGTTGCCGATCGGGTTCTCACCGAAGGCCTTCGTGTCCTTGTAGAAGACCGAGGGGAGCGGCACGAAGGCGTTGTAGCCGAGCGACAGCGGGAAGTCCGACTGCGCCGACTTCAGCGTCACCGTGAACTCGTCGTCGCTCTTGACCTTGAGGCCGGTGAGCTCGGAGTCCTTGTCGGCGTCGTAGCCCTCGATGTTCTCGAAGAAGTAGCTCGCGCCCTGAGCGTTGGACTTCTGGGCTGCCCAGTTCCACGCCTTCGTGAAGGACTCGGCGGTGATCGCCTCGCCGTTGGTGAACTTCCACCCCGAGTTGATCGTGATGTCGAAGGTCTTCGAGTCGGTGGTCTCGACGTTCTTGGCGAGTTCCTTCACCGGCTTGCCGTCGGCGTCGTAGGTGAACAGACCATCGAACAGCGACGTGATGATCTTGCCGCCACCGGTCTCGGTGGTGTTCGACGGGATGAGCGGGTTCTGCGGTTCGCTGCCGTTCGTGGTGACGATGCCGGCGGCGTTGGCCGAACCGGAGCCGGAGCCGGAGCCCGAGCCGCTTCCGCCACCGTTGCCGGAGCAGCCGGTCAGGGCAATTGCTGTGGCCCCGAGCACGGCGAGGGCAGTGAGCCCAGCGCGCTTCTTGATCAAGAGTTCCTCCTGGTGCATGGGACGCGCCGGGCACAGAGGTCCCTCCCGGCACGTTTGACTCCTGAACTGTAGGCAGTGCAGAGAGGACCGACCAAACCCTGGGCGCATCGGTTACACGCCCGAAACCAAGTTGCAGGATCGTTGCGGCATCCTGCAACATCCCCGCGTCTGGGACGGAGCGCCGCCGATCCATTGCGTTTGCATCAACGTCCGTGCAGCGTGGAGGTGACGCCCGGGTGAACCACAGGTGTTGTCCGCAACCGCTTGCATTCGGAGCGCTCCACCCCGCATGATGCGCGACCGTCGGTCGTGATGACCACACCACAGACGGACCACCACAGACGGACGGGAGGCCCGTGGCGATCCCGCCACGGGCCTCCCGTCCGTCTGTTGCCTCGTCGGCTCGGGCGCCGTCCTACGCGAACGCCTCCACCGGCGGGCAGGCGCAGACGAGGTTGCGGTCCCCGTACGCCTGGTCGATCCGGCGCACCGGCGGCCAGTACTTCCGACCGACCTGTCCGGCCGCCGGGTACACCGCCTGCTCACGCGTGTAGGCGTGCTGCCACTCCCCCGTGATCACCGACGCGGCCGTGTGCGGCGCGTTGACGAGCGGGTTGTCCTCGGCCGGCCAGTCACCCCGGGCGACGGCGTCCGCTTCGGCACGAATGGCGAGCATCGCGTCGACGAAGCGGTCGAGCTCGGTGAGGTCTTCGCTCTCGGTCGGTTCGACCATGAGCGTGCCCGCGACCGGGAACGACATCGTCGGCGCGTGGAAGCCGTGGTCGATGAGGCGCTTCGCGACGTCGTCGACCGTGATGCCGGTGGCCTCACGCAGAGGACGGAGGTCGAGGATGCACTCGTGCGCGACCAGCCCGGACTCGCCTGTGTAGAGGACCGGGAACGCCTCGCGCAGGCGTGCCGCCAGGTAGTTCGCGCCGAGCACGGCGACCTCGGTCGCGCGGGTGAGCCCCTCGACGCCCATCATCCGGACGTAGGTCCAGGTGATCGGCAGGATGCTCGGGCTGCCGTAGGGCGCGGCCGAGACCGGGCCGCCGGCGTGGGCCAGACGACCGCCGTCGGCGTTCGCGTCCGCACCGGTACGACGGTCGGCGTCCTGCGCCATCGGGTGCCCGGGCAGGAACGGCGCGAGGTGTCCCTTGGCCGCGACGGGACCGACGCCCGGTCCGCCACCGCCGTGCGGGATGCAGAACGTCTTGTGCAGGTTGAGGTGCGAGACGTCCCCGCCGAAGTCGCCGAAGCGCGCGTGACCGAGGAGCGCGTTGAGGTTGGCGCCGTCGACGTAGACCTGGCCGCCGGCATCGTGCACGGCGTCGCAGATCGCGGTGATGTCGTGCTCGTACACGCCGTGCGTCGACGGGTACGTGATCATCAGCGCGGCGAGGGCGTCGGCGTGCTCGGTCGTCTTCGCGCAGAGGTCGTCGAGGTCGACGTTGCCGTCCTCGTCGCACGCCACGACGACGACCCGCATGCCGGCGAGGACCGCCGACGCCGCGTTCGTGCCGTGCGCGCTCGACGGGATGAGGCAGACCGTGCGGGCCTCGTCGCCCCGCGAGCGGTGGTAGCCGCGGATCGCGAGGAGCCCGGCGAGCTCACCCTGGCTGCCGGCGTTCGGCTGGACCGACACGGTGTCGTACCCGGTGACCTCGGCGAGCCAGGTCTCGAGATCGCCGATCATGTCGAGGTAGCCCTGCACGTCCTCGCGCGGGGCGAACGGGTGCAGACGGGCGAACTCGGGCCAGGTGACGGCGGCCATCTCGGTCGCCGCGTTGAGCTTCATCGTGCAGCTGCCGAGCGGGATCATGCCGCGGTCGAGCGCGTAGTCCTTGTCGGACAGGTGCTTGAGGTAGCGCATCATCCGGGTCTCGCTGCGGTGCGCCGAGAAGACCGGGTGGGTCAGGAACGCGCTCTCGCGCTCGAGGCCGGACGGCAAACCCGTGCCCGCGTCACGGACGGCGGTCTCGGTGCCCGGGACGGTCACGTCCGCGGCGCCGAAGACGGCGGCCAGGGCGACGACGTCCTCCGGCACGGTGGTCTCGTCGACGGACACCTGCAGGGTGTCGGCGTCCACGAAGTGCAGCAGGTACCCGGCGTCGTGTGCGGCAGCGACGACGGACTCGGCGCGGCCGGCGAACCGGAGCGTCAGGGTGTCGAAGAAGCCGTCGTGCACGACCTCGGCGCCCGCGGCACGGGCGACGTCGGCGAGTGCGGTCGTCGTCCGGGCGACCCGGTGCGCGATGAACCGCAGCCCCTCGGGCCCGTGGTAGACCGCGTACATCGAGGCCATCACGGCGAGGAGCACCTGCGCGGTGCAGATGTTGCTCGTCGCCTTCTCGCGGCGGATGTGCTGCTCGCGGGTCTGCAGGCTGAGGCGGTAGGCCATGCTGCCGTCCGCGTCGAAGGACACCCCGACGAGACGACCGGGCAGCTGGCGCTCGAGGCCTGCCCGGACGGCGAGGTACCCGGCGTGCGGGCCACCGAAGCCGAGCGGGACGCCGAAGCGCTGGCTGGTGCCCACCGCGACGTCGGCGCCCAGGTCACCGGGGCTGGCGAGCAGGGTCATCGCGAGCAGGTCGGCCGCGACGACGGCGATGCCGCCACCGGCGTGGACGCGCTCGATGGTACGGGTGGGGTCGACGATGCGACCGGAGGCACCGGGGTACTGCAGGACGACGCCGAACGCGCCGTCGAGCTGCTCGTCGGTGGGGCCGTCGGCGGCGTCGAAGCCGCGCAGGGTGATCCCGACCGCCTCGGCGCGGTGACCGAGCAGCGCCGCCGTCTGGGGCAGCAGGTCGGCGTCCACCAGGAACGCGTCGCCCTTGACCTTCGAGGCGCGGCGGGCCAGGAGCATGCCCTCGACCACGGCGGTGCCCTCGTCGAGCATGGACGCTCCGGCGGTGGCCATGCCGGTGAGGTCGGAGACCATCGTCTGGAAGTTGATGAGCGCTTCGAGGCGGCCCTGGGAGATCTCCGGCTGGTACGGCGTGTAGGCGGTGTACCAGCTCGGGTTCTCGAGGACGTTCCGCTGGATGACGGCGGGCGTGTGGGTGTCCGCGTAGCCCAGGCCGATCATCGCGCGGCGGACCGTGTTGCGGCCGGCGACGGCACGGAGTTCGGCGAGCGCCTCGGTCTCCCCGACAGCGGTCGGGATCGACGAGTCGGTCACCGGGGCGGCGTGGATGGACTCCGGGATGGCCGCACGGACGAGGGCGTCGAGCGAGGGCTGCCCGACGACGTCGAGCATGGCGCGCTGGTCGGCCGGGGTCGTCCCGATGTGCCGGTCGGCGAACGTGGTCTGCAGGTTGTCGTCCTGCCGCAGGATGCTGGTCATGCGATGGACGCCCGGTAGGTGTCGTGGTCCATCAGGTCCTCGGGGAAGGACGTGCCCTCGACGCGGAGCTTGACGAGCCAGCCGGCACCGAACGGGTCCTGGTTGACGGTGTCGGGCGTCGCGACGACGGCGTCGTTGACCTCGACGACCTCGCCCTCGATCGGCGCGAAGAGCTCGCCGACGCTCTTGGTGGACTCGATCTCGCCGAGCTGTTCGCCGGCGGTCGTGGTGGTGCCCACGGCGGGGAGCTCGACGTAGACGACGTCACCGAGCTGTTCGGCCGCGTGGTCGGTGATCCCGACGGTGACGACGTCGCCCTCGACGAGGATCCACTCGTGGTCCTTGGTGTACTGCAGTGCGGTCTGGTCGGTCATGGGGATCAGCCTCTCGAAGCGCGACGGTAGAAGGGGAGAGCGGTGACGGTTCCGGGGATGGCGGTACCGCGGACGTCGATGTGGAGGACCTGTCCCCCGTCGGCGCAGTCCGGGTCGACGAAGGCCATCGCGACGGGGTGGCCGAGCGTGGGTGACAGGGCGCCGGACGTGACGCTGCCGACGACGACACCGTCACGGAGCACGGCGTACCCGGCGCGTGCGGCTCGGCGGCCGTCCATCGTGATGCCGACGAGCACGCGGGCGTCGGCGGCGGGCACTACACCGGCGTCCCCGACGAAGGAGCCCGAGGTCGCGACGACCCGACCGAGTCCGGCCTGTGCCGGGCGGACCGAGGTGTCGAGCTCGTGCCCGTACAGCGGCATGCCCGCTTCGAGCCGGAGGGTGTCACGCGCGGCGAGTCCGGCGGGCACGACCCCGCGCTCGGCTCCGGCGGCGAGCAGGGCGTCCCAGATCGCCGGCGCGGCGTCGGTGTCGCAGTACAGCTCGAAGCCGTCCTCGCCCGTGTAGCCGGTGCGGGCGATGAGGACCTCGCTGCCGTCGAAGAGCGCGTGCAGGACCCGGTAGTAGCGGAGTTCGTCGAGCGGGGTCTCCGGCTGCAGGCGGTCCGTGACGACCAGGTCGTCGAGCGTGCCCGCGGCCGCCGGCCCCTGGATCGCGACGAGGGCGGTCCGGTCGGAGTCGTCGGTGACGGTGACGTCGTGTCCGGCGGCCCGCTCCTGCAGGGCCTGGACGGCGACGTCCCGGTTGCCGGCGTTCGCCACGACGAGGAACACGTCGTCACCGGTGCGGTACACGACGAGGTCGTCGAGGATCCCGCCGTCCGGGGTCAGGAGCAGTGAGTACTTGGCCCGGCCGACCGGCATCGCGCCGAAGGACCCGGCGAGCGCCGCGTCGAGGTACGGGACGGCGTCCGGCCCCTGCACACCGATCTCGGCCATGTGCGACAGGTCGAACACCCCCGCCGCATCGCGCACCGCGTGGTGTTCGGCGAGGTCGGACGAGTAGCGGACCGGCATGCGGTGGCCGGCGAAGTCGGTGAACGTGGCACCGGCGGCTTCGTGCGCGGCTTCGAGCGGCGACGAACGCAGCGGTTCAGACATGGACGGAGTTCTCCTGGCATCGGCAGGGCCCGACGACGATCGTCGGGTGCGGAACTCCCCCTCTGTCATGGGCCTGAGAGTTTCACCGCGGCCCGTGAGGTCCGGCGGCTTTCACCGTGGGCGAGACGACGGTTCCGTGGGATGCGCCCACGGCTCGTGTCTGCTTTTCAGAGTGGCCTGCCCGCTGCGGTGTTGGACCTGAGAGATTGGCGGGGAGCTTGCTCCTTCGGTGCCCGGACCCGGATGGACTGCGTCCGGGTCACAGGGCTCTCCCGCGGCGGGTGGTCGGCCGTCGTGTTCTGTTGTCCGGCGAGCATACCGAGCCTGCGTTACGGGCATGTGTCACGGTTGCGGGCAGCGACCAGGCCGGCGTTCGACATCACGTAGAGTGGCGCCGTGGCAGGACAGCGATCGCGCCCCCGTGGGCAGCTCGAGCAGGCGGTGCTCGAGGCGCTCTGGACCGCGGATGCCGGCCTCACCGCCCGCCAGGTCCTCGAGGCCTTCGACGAACCGCGCCCGGCCCTGACGACCGTCCTCACCGTGCTCGACCGGCTCGGCCGCAAGGGCACCGTGGTCCGTGAGCAGCACGACGACGCCCCGCTCACCTTCCACGCCGCGCACTCGCGGGAGGACCACACGGCCTCCCTCATGGCGAACGCACTGGCGGCGTCCTCCGACCGCGAGGCAGCGCTCCTGCAGTTCACCGGCTCGCTCGCCTCCGGGGACCTCGAGGTCCTCCGCCGCGCGATCGACTCCCGAACCCGTCCCTGACCGGACCGGCCCCGTGGTCGTCACCGGCGTCTGCCTCGTCGTCCTCGCCCTCGCCGTCGTCGCGTTCGCCCCACGGGTGCTCACCCGGGCCGCCTGGACGATCGACCGCCCGCTGACCGCCATCGCCGCCTGGCAGGCAGCCGTCGTCGTCGGGGTCGCCGGCTTCGTCGTCGGGATCGCCCTGGTGGTCCTCGCCGGCCGGCCGCTGACCGACCCGTTCGGCATCGACGACTCCCCCAGCCACGGCCTGAACGTCGGGGTCGCCGTCCTCGCCGTCATCGCGTTCGCCGTCGCCGTCCGCGTCCGCCCGGGCCCCGAGCACGAGGCCGTCCGCGAGGCGATCCGCACCGGTGCCGCCCCGCACCGCGAGGTCGACGGCACCCTGGTCGCCGTCCTGCAGGCCGACACCGCCCTGGCCTGCGCGGTCCCCGGCCGCTCCGGCGGGGTCCTCGTCAGCACCGGGCTCGCGGAACAGCTGCGCACCGACGAACTGGAGGCCGTGGTCGCCCACGAACGCGCCCACCTGCGCCAGCACCACACGGCCGTGGTCGGCTTCGCCGAGTCCGTCGAACGTGCCGTCCCGTGGGTGCCGGGAGCGCGGGCGATGGCCCGGTCGACCCGCGTCCTCGTCGAGTTCGCCGCGGACGACGCCGCCGCTCGTCGGGTCGGCCGCGACGCGTTGCGCCGGGCGGTCCTGGTGGCGGACGGGACGGGTGCACTCGGCGCGGTCCGGGCCTCCAGGCTGTCCTGAAGCGGACGGGAGGCCCGCCCTGCGCCCGCCTGTCGGCGCGCGGGGCTAGCCTGGTCCGGTCCGCCACCGCGAGGGGAACCGTGCAGCCGCTCACTGAATCCGACATCCGATCGTCCTTCGTCAACGCGATGCCCGACGAACTCGCCCAGCTCCCGATCCCGGGGCTGCACGAGACCCTGTGGAACGAACGCGAGTTCCTGGGCTGGCGCGACCCGCAGGCCGCCCGCCGCGGCTACATGGTGTCGTGGATGGATGACAAGCCGGTCGGCATCGTCGTCCGCGCGGCCGGAGGGTCCCTCCGCCCGGGCATCGCCGCGATGTGCTCGTTCTGCCACTCCCCGCAGCCGGCCACGCAGGTTCGGCTGTTCTCGGCCGCCCGCGCCGGGGAGGCCGGACGGAACGGCAACACGATCGGCTCGTACATCTGCGAGGACCTCGGGTGCCCGATGCTCATCCGCACCGCGCCGCCGCACCTCAACCCGCCGGCGACGATCGCGATGCGCTCGGAGTCGCTGCTGGCACGGCTGCACAACTTCACGGCCGACATCATGAAGACGGCGTGAGCTCGGACCGGTTCCGCTCGGCACGCTGGGCCGTCGTCGAGGAACTCGGGGACGGCCGCTGGCGTCTGACGATCCGCGACGAGGCGGACGACGAACTCGGCTCCTTCGGCCTGGGTGTCGAGGGGCCGTGGGACCCGGACGTCGAACCGCACGTGGGGTTCGTGCTCACGCAGATCGGACTCGCGCTGACCGGCGCGCGGCCGTGGCGTCCGGACGAGCTCGGTGACCAGCGGGCGCCGGTGCTGCCGCTGGCCCTGACAACCTGATGCGCTGATGCGCTGATGCGCTGACGCCCGGACCGGACCGGCCCGCCGTTCAGTCGGCGGCCGCGAAGTTGCGGAGGACCTCCCGGTCGTCGTCCGCCCGTGACGCCCACACCAGCTCGCTGCGGTGCGTGCTGCCCTCGAGCGGCAGGAGCACCACGGTGTCCGGGGCGGCGAGCGCCGCACTCTCCGGCAGGACCGTGACGCCGAGGCCGACACCGACCAGGTGCAGCACGGTCGCCCAGGTCGTCGCCTCCTGCACGATGCGCGGCCGTCGACCGCCGTCGGCCACGGGTGCGGTGTTCCGTTCGGTAGCGAGCGTGCCGGCCTCGGCGGGGAAGAACACGAACGGGTCGTCGAGCAGCTCCGGCCCGCGCACGGACGAACGGCCGGCGAACCGGTGGCCCCGCGGCACGGCGGCGACGAACGGTTCGCTGCGGAACTGAGCGAAGCGCACCCCGTCGACCGGGTCCGGGTCGCGCACCACCGCCAGGTCGAGCTCGCCGCGCTGCACGGCGGCGACGAGTCGGGAGGAGAAGCCCTCCGTCAGCTCCACCCGGACAAGCGGGTAGCGCTGCCGGAACCGCTGCACCCGCTCGATCGGGCCGAGCGGCAGGGCCGACACGACGAACCCGACGTCGAGCCGCCCGGCCTCGCCCCGGCCGACACGGACGGTCTCGTCGAGGTCCCGTCGTGCCTGGGCGAGCAGCGACCGGGCCCGCCCCTGCAGCACCCGACCGGCCGGCGTGAGGGCGACGCTCCGGGAGGTCCGGGCGAACAGGTCGACGCCGAGGGCGACCTCGACCCGGCGGATGAGCTGCGACAGGGCCGGCTGCGCGATGCCGAGGTCCGCCGCCGCCCGGCCGAAGTGCAGCTCGTCGGCGAGCGCCAGGAACGCCCGGAGCTGCCGGAGGTCGACCTCGGGTGCACGATCCATGCAGTGATCGTATCGATCCGTCCGAACGAGTATTGGACAGCACTGCATCCGTGTCCCGAGGATGGACCCATGCCCACCACCACCCGCATCACCGGCGACCAGGTCGTCGTCGAGGACCTGTCCACCGCCGCCGACGCCGCAGCCTTCCAGTCCCTCAACGAGCGGTGGATCACGACGTTCTTCACGCTCGAGGACGAGGACCGCCGGCTGCTCGGCGACCCGGTGCAGCACATCGTCGCCCCCGGCGGCGTCGTCCTCGTGGCCCGCCTCGGCGACGTGGTCGTCGGCTGCGTCGGACTCGCCCCACACGGGGTCGACGAGTTCGAACTCGTCAAGATGGCCGTCGACCCCGACCACCAGGGACACGGCACCGGCCGTCGACTCATCCGCGCCGCGATCGACCGGGCTCGCACACTCGGCGCCCGCCGGGTGCTGCTCGAGACGAACAGCTCCCTCGTCAGCGCGATCCACCTGTACGAGACGACCGGGTTCCGGCACCTGGGCGCCGACGAGCACCCGCCGAGCCCCTACGTCCGGGCGGACGTGGCGATGGCACTCGACCTCTGACGACCCCGGCCACCTGTCGGGCCAGGCCGGAGCGCGCACCGCTTGACGGGCCTCCCGGCCGGTCCGCGTACCGTCCGTCGCATGCCCCGCGACCAGTACGAGTTCAGCGACCCGACCACCCGGTACCCCAACACCAGCCCCGAGCCGCAGCAGCAGCCGGAACCGGGCCTGGAGTCGCGGATGGACCCGAAGCCGGACCACGGCGAGGACTCGTACCGCGGCACCGGACGGCTCACCGGACGCCGCGCACTGATCACCGGCGCGGACTCCGGCATCGGCGCAGCCGTCGCCATCGCGTACGCGCGGGAAGGTGCGGACATCGCCCTCGCCTACCTGCCCGACGAGGAAGAGGACGCCCAGCGGATCGTCGCCCTCATCGAGGCCGAGGGCCGGAAGGCCGTCACCATCCCCGGCGACCTGACTGCCCGGAACTACCCCGCCGTGCTCGTCGAACGCGCCGTCGCCGAACTCGGCGGGCTCGACGCCATCGTCGCCTGCGCCGGCAAGCAGCACTGGCAGGCCGAGATCACCGACATCAGTGACGACCAGCTCGTCGACACCTTCACGGTCAACGTCCTCTCGCTCTTCCGCCTCGTCCAGGCCGCACTCCCCCACCTGGAGCCCGGGTCGACGATCATCACCACCGCGTCGATGGAGGCGTACCAGCCCGCCCCCGACCGTCTGGACTACGCCGCGTCCAAGGCCGCGATCAACAACTTCTCGAAGGGTCTCGCGCAGCAGCTCATCGGCCGTGGCATCCGGGTGAACGTCGTCGCTCCCGGGCCGACCTGGTCCGTGCTGCAGGTGTCCGCCGGGGTCGACCCGGAGACCCTGCCCGACTTCGGGTCCAGCGAGTC
This sequence comes from Curtobacterium sp. APC 4022, assembly GCF_030407555.1. Lineage (NCBI taxonomy): Bacteria > Bacillati > Actinomycetota > Actinomycetes > Micrococcales > Microbacteriaceae > Curtobacterium > Curtobacterium sp. APC 4022. Next base: position 15,444 of record NZ_JASDDD010000020.1, on the reverse strand, counting down.
GCCGATGGGGCGCCCCGGACAGCCCGCCGAACTGGCGCCCGCGTACGTGTTCCTGGCGTCGCACGAGTCCAGCTTCGTCGCTGGCGAGACCCTCAACGTGAACGGCGGCATGGTCACACCCTGACCCGCCCGGGTGTTCCTCGTGCGTCGCGTTGCTACGCTCACGGCATGGCGACGCACGAGGTCCAGGCCGTCCGCGAACAGGGCATGTGGCAGGTGTTCATCGACGGGTTCCCCGTGACCGAGGTCCGACGGTGGCCGTCGGTCGCCTTCGTGGCGCGGGAGTGGATCTCGTTGACCGACCAGGTGCCCTCGCGCGAGGTCGACCTGCACGTGACGGTCATCGGTCGCAACCACTTCGCCCCGGTCGCCTGAGCACAGCGATCTCGGGCTCACAGCTCTGATCGGAGCGGTCAGTCGGCGGCTGCCACCAGCTGCTGCGCCCGCTGGTACGACACGTCCAACAGCGGGCCGATCTCGCGGAGCGTCAGACCGGCGTCGTGGAGCTCCTTCGCAGCGGCCGCGGTCTCGCGTCCGGCTGCCCGCCGAGCGCGGTCCGCGTCGGCACGGAGTTCGCCCGCGCGGTCCAGGTGCGCCCGCACGGAGTCGGGCAGCACGATCTCGATCCGCACCGTGAAGTCGACGGCTGGCCGGTCGTGCATGTTCGCCAGCCAGTCGCGCGCCATCGGCTCGATCTCGCTCTGCCGCCGCGCCTGGGTCCGCAGTGCACCGTCGATCCAGACGAGCCAGTAGCGCCCGTCCCGCTGTGCGCGCACGGTGTGTGTCGTCATCATAGTCAGTCCTTCCCGTCGTCACACGCGCGGATGATCGCGCGAGCGAGCATCTCCCGGACCTCCCGGTGCCGTGGGATCTCGATGCGTTCACCGCCGAAGAGGAAGACGTCATGTCGTCCGCCGTGCCGCAGGAGCACGAAGGGGACGCCGAGTCGATCTGCCCGTTGACGGAGGTCGCGGATGAGGTCCGCACGCTTCACGATAGGAGTCCAACGCCGGCTGGACAAGTTTGTCTAGGGGTGATGGACGATCCAGTGGGATCTTGATCGGTGCGGCTCACACGAGCACGATCGCTGTTCGCCGTGGCACTGTCGTCGCCGGCACCGATGCCTGTGGATGAGCGGGCACCCGGCCGTCATCGTGGAGGACGGCGTCCCGTCGCTCGGTGCACCCGACGGCGCAACCGTCAGGCCACGTGCCAGACAACCCCCTCCTGCGCACTCGACGGGTAGGCCGCCGCGATGCGGAACACCGCCTCGCGCAGGGTCTCCGGCGAGCACGCCAGGTTGATCCGGGCGAACCCCTTGCCCTCGGCCCCGAACGGCAGCCCCGAGTTCAGCGCGACGAACGCGTGCTCCCGGAGCGGCACCGCCGGGTCCTCGCCGAGCCCGAGCCCCCGGAAGTCGAGCCACGCCAGGTAGCCCGCACGCGGCCGGGCGTAGACCACGCCGGGCAGGTGCTCGGCCAGGAGCTTCGCGAGCAGCCGGTCGTTGGCGACGATCCGGTCGATGACGTCGTCGAGCCAGCCGACGGCCAGGGTGAACGCCGCCAGGTTCGCGTGCAGCCCGAGGATGCTCGTCCGGCACGCGACCTCCTCCCACAGCGTGTCGAGGAGCGCGGCGGTGCGGGCATCCCCGGCGACGATGACGGAGCACTTCACGCCGGCCAGGTTCCAGCCCTTGCTCGCCGAGGTCACGCAGACGCTCCGCGCCCCGAGCGGCTCGGCGATCATCGCGAACGGGGTGAACTGCACGCCCGGATGGGTCAGCGGAGCGTGGATCTCGTCGCTGATGACCAGGACGTCGTACTGCGCCGCGAGTTCCGCCAGCGCGACGAGGTCGGCACGGTCGTGCACCAGACCGATCGGGTTGTGCGGGTTGCAGAGCAGGAAGACCCGGACCCCGTCGGCGAACGCCCGCTCCAGGCCGTCCAGGTCCAGCCGGTAGACACCCCACTGCTCACGGAGCGGGACCTCTTCGATCTGACATCGGGCCTCGTCCACGAGCTCGAAGAACGGCGGGTACACCGGCGGCGTGATCGCGACCCGGCCGCCGTCGGGCAGCGCGAGCCGCAGCGTCTCTACGATCCCCACGCTGACGTCCGTCGCCAGGTACACGCGCGCCGGGTCGACGTCCCAGCCCCAGCGGTCGCGGGCGAACCCGGCGAACGCAGGAGCGAGCGGCCCGGGCCCGTCCAGGTACCCGAGGTCCGACTGCTGCACCCGCTCGACCAGGGCCTGTCGGATCTCCGGCGCGACCTCGTGGTCCATCTCGGCGACGAACAGGGGCAGCACGTCGGGTGCGTACCGCGTCCACTTGATGCTCGTGCGGACCCCGCGGAGCGTGCCGACCGGGTCCTGTTCGTCGCTCGCCATGCGTCCCAGCATGCCTCGGCCGGGAGGCTCGGAGCGAGTCGGCGCGTCATCCTGCGTCGTCTGCGCCCGGATTCGCGCTGAGCGACAGTCCTCGGCCGGTGGTGCGCGAGGGCTGTCGCTCAGCGCGAACCCTGACGGCAGCACCCGCCTACTGTCGGCGGCATGACCACGAGCACCGCCGAGAAGGCGACCACCCTCCAGTCCCTGCACTCCGCCCCCGAGATCCTGCGCGTCGTGAACGTCTGGGACGCCATCAGCGCCAAGACCGTCGCCGCGCTGCCCGAGACCCGCGCGATCGCCACCGCCGGGCACTCGATCGCCGCGATGTACGGCTACGAGGACGGCGGCATGTCGCTCGACCTCGCCCTCGCCGGCGCGAAGACCGTCGTCGACGCCGTGGACCTGCCGGTGACCGCCGACCTGGACGACGGCTACGAGGACCCGGCCGAGACCATCCGCCGCGCGATCGGCATCGGCGTCGTCGGTGCGAACGTCGAGGACCGCCTGCGTCCGTTCGACGAGTCCGTCGCCCGCGTGGCCGCGATCATGCGCGCCGCCGAGCAGGAGGGCGTCCCCTTCCAGCTGAACGCCCGCACCGACGCCATCGCCCGTGGCGGTGACCGACCGATCCAGGAGAGCATCGCGGACGCCATCGCCCGCGGCAAGGCGTTCCTCGACGCCGGCGCACCGCTCGTGTTCGTCCCGGGCGGCCACCAGCGCGACGTCGTCGAGCAGCTGGTCGAGGGCCTCGGCCGCGGCAAGCTCAGCGTCATCGGCCTGCCTGGTGCCCTGCCTGCGTCCGAGTACCAGGCGCTCGGTGTCGCCCGCATCTCGTACGGCCCGCTCACGCAGCGCGTCGCCCTGCGCGCGCTCCGTGACCTCGCCGCGGACCTCTACCTCGGGGGCGTCGTGCCGGAGGACACCCCGACGCTGAACTGAACGGCAGCGGTGGCGAACCCGCCACCTGACGGGCGGGAGGCCCGGTACCAGCTGGTACCGGGCCTCCCGTCCGTCGTCGTGCCGGCCACGGCGACGCCAGGTAGACAGAACCGAGATCATGGCGTACTGTTGATTGTTGGTGCATTGCAGCGAACCCATCTGACTCGCGCACACCGACCGTCTCGAACCGATCCCCCTGGGTCGCATTCCAGCGAGACCACCGCTCCCCGACTGGCGAGCATGCACGTCGAATGCCGACGTGCGCGTCCGCGCTCCTGCGGCCGACGAGACCACGGAGTCCGTCCGGCCCAGCGCGACGCCGAACGACTGAAGAAAGACAGCACCATGACCACGAACGAACGCACCATCATCACCGGGACCGCCATCGCGGCTCCCACCGTCTCCCCCGACCGCATCGCCGAGTTCCCCGTCCGCGAGGACCGCTCGCAGCGCGAGTACCTCGTGCGCATGCCGGCCGACGACCTCGGGCTGTTCCTGACGCCCGGCGTCCGCGTCGCCGTCGACGGCGAAGCGGGCTGGGTCGTGCCCGGCCGCTCCTGGCGGGGCGAGGCCAGCCGCACCATCCTGCAGGCTCGCGCCGTGCAGGCTCCGGAGTTGGCCCTGGCCGCCTGACCTCTGCAGCACAACGGAACGCCGTCCCTTCGGGGGCGGCGTTCCGTCGTCCTGGGCGGGCCTAGTGCTCCCGGTCGCCCTCGGCCGCGCCGACGAACCGTCGCCCGCCGTCGGCGTTCACCGGCTGCCGCCCGCCGCACAGCGCTGCTGCGTCCCGGAGTCGGCGGATGAAGGCGGGGTCCTCCGGCTCGAGTTCGTCGTCCGGCGCCTGCCGCACCACGATCTCGCTCGACGGTCCGACGAGCATCGTCGTCCGCTCGAGCGAGCCGTCCTCCCCGACCGTCGGCACCGCGATCGTGTCCGTCCGGGTGTTCGCCCCGAGCACCGCCGCGTAGTCCGCGACCGCGTCGGCGATGCGGTCCCCCGTCAGGATGTCCGTGCCGTCGTAGTGGATGTACTTCACGTGTCGACCTCCCTCGTGCCGACGGTAGGCACCGGGGTGGAGCACGCAGTACAGGATCCGGCGGGAGGCGCGGGCGGTGGACAACTGGCGGTGTGCGCTCGCTTCACCCACAGCCCGGTAGCGTCAATCGTCGAGCGGTGAGGAGTTGCCATGCAGCACGAGCACATCGCGCGGATGATCCGGCTTGCGCGTGAGGACATCGGGATGAGTCAAGAGGCGCTGGCTGCCAGCGTCGGCGAGGCGGCGTCGTCGATCGCGGCCTACGAGGCCGGTTCCGAGACACCAGACCCCGAGACACTGCACCTGATCACCGCGGCGACCGAGATGCGGCCGAGCATCCCGCTCGCCGTCCACGCCGACCGTATCCGAGCCGAGGCCACGCGCCATCGTCTTCGCGACGTGCGGGTGTTCGGATCGGTCGTCCGCGGGACCGACACAGCTCGGAGCGACATCGACCTGGTCGTCGGGACCGAGCCGGGCGCGGACCTGTTCGACCTCGGCGGCTTCGTCGTCGCCGTCGAAGGGCTCACCGGGTTCCCCGTCGATGTGATGACTCAGGAGCAGCTCGACGACGAGTACTTCGCGCACGTGCGGGACGACGCCGTTCCGTTGTGACCGCGGCCACACCGTTCGGCCGCTCAACTCCGATGGTCGCGCGATCCCTCCGGAGCGGTGAGACCTCGCCAGAAATCGGACTCCCGCGCGTTCTGCTCGACGAGTAGCGGCAACATCGGCGCCGAAGTGCCGCTCCGGCTGGTCATGTCGTCGAGCGACACGACGACGTCCAAGACAGATCTCGGGCCGAACTGCCCGGCAAGCTTCTTGGCGCGGCTTCGGACGTTGTTCGGGGTGGGCCCTGCATCGACCACCGAGTGATGCCACAGCCGACTCTGGTGGGCGCAACGGTTGCGGAGGTAGACGAGCGCCTTCACGCGCGCAGCGAATCCCGACTTCGCGATCCCGATACTCGAGGCGACCGCGCCGGCTAGTGATCCTCGACCACCTCGTTCGATGGTCTTGGACAGCGTCCCGAAGGACAGGGCCTCGACTGCCGACCAGACAGGGAGCTCGCTGAAGTCCGAGTGCTCGCCCGTCTCGAGGCGATAGCGCAGGATGTGTCGGTCTCTGCTCCGAGCGATGTCCCGACTACAGGATGCAACGGTCGCCTCGCGGCCGGGGACGTCTGTGTAGAAGTCCCGCTCGAGGTAGCGGACGTAGGGCCCATGCTGGTCAGCGATGACTCGAGCCGTGTGCGATCGGAGGAGCAGCTCGACCTCCGCAAGCGGTCGGACGAGAGCGATCCGGACAGCTTGGTCGGCGTCGTAGACAGCGCGGACCTGCTCGAACGTCGTGCCGGGGTGGAAGTCGTTGTTCCCGAGGTGCGGGGCCACCTGGAAGTACCGCGCGTAGCCGGAGAAACGGTAGTAGTTCGATGCCGCCAGGAACCGGCGACAAGCTGGCTCGTCGCCGATCGCGAGCCCCCGTCGGAGCAGAAGGGCAACCTGCTCAGTCCAAGACAGACTCGGCTTCACGCGCATCCCCCCGGGAACGAAAAGGCCCCTCCCATTTGAGCATCGTGGAGAGGCTTGGGAGGGGGTCGATTGCTTCCACTCTAGCCGAACCGCCGCCCTGCGCGGGTGGCAGGAGTGCTCAGTTGTCAGGTCAGGCTGACGTCAGAGCCCGTCACCCGTCGGGTACAGCACCCACGGGCCGGCACCGGTCTCCGGGCACTGCTCGTCCATCACCCGCTTGACCACCGAGTAGTCCGCGGGAGCGCGGCGGTACATCAGCGCGACGAGGTGGACGTCCGTCTCGACGCGACCGTCGTGCCAGCGGGCGTCGTAGCGGATGACACGCTTCGGCCGCCGCAGCCATCGCGAGGGACGGATCTCCGCGACGGCACGGAAGACCGTCGGCAACTCGTCCGACTGGTCTGAGCGCCCGGTTGCAGCTCTGCGTTCCCCCACGCCTGTGATCCTAGGAGCGCGACGCGTGCCCGAGCGTCAGTTGTTGAAGCGGAACTCCACCACGTCGCCGTCCTGCATGACGTACTCCTTGCCCTCGATGCGGGCCTTGCCCTGCGACCGAGCCTCAGCGATCGAGCCGGTGGCGACGAGGTCGTCGAACGAGATGACCTCGGCCTTGATGAAGCCCTTCTCGAAGTCGGTGTGGATGACGCCGGCAGCCTGGGGAGCCTTCCACCCCTTGCCGATCGTCCACGCACGGGACTCCTTCGGGCCTGCCGTCAGGTAGGTCTGCAGCCCGAGGGTCTCGAACCCGATGCGCGCGAGCTGGTCGAGGCCGGACTCGGTCTGACCGGTCGACTCGAGGAGCTCCTTGGCGTCCTCCGGGTCGAGGTCGATCAGCTCGGACTCGACCTGGGCGTCGAGGAACACGGCCTGCGCCGGTGCGACGAGGGCGGCGAGTTCAGCCTTGCGGGCGTCGTCGGTGAGGATCGCCTCGTCCACGTTGAACACGAAGATGAAGGGCTTGGCGCTGAGCAGCCCGAGCTCCTTGATCGGCTCGAGGTCGACCTTGCTCGCCGAGAGCAGGACGCCCTTCTCGAGCTCTGCCTTCGCGGCGTTCGCCGCCTCGAGCACGGCGGGCTCCGCCTGCTTCAGCTTGAGCATCTTCTCGTAGCGGGGCAGCGCCTTCTCGATGGTCTCGAGGTCGGCGAGGATCAGCTCGGTGTTGATGACCTCGAGGTCGTCCTTCGGGGACACCTTGTTCGCCACGTGCACGACGTCGTCGTCGGTGAAACCGCGGACGACCTGCGCGATGGCGTCGGCTTCGCGGATGTTCGCGAGGAACTTGTTGCCGAGTCCCTCGCCCTCGCTCGCACCCTTGACGATGCCGGCGATGTCGACGAACGACACCGGCGCCGGCACGGTCTTCTCGGAGTGGAACAGCTCGGCGAGCTGGTCGAGACGCGGGTCGGGCAGGTTCACCACGCCGACGTTGGGCTCGATGGTGGCGAACGGGTAGTTGGCCGCGAGCACCTGGTTCTTGGTCAAGGCGTTGAACAGGGTCGACTTGCCGACGTTCGGGAGACCGACGATTCCGATGGTGAGAGCCACGGGAGGACAGCCTACCGGCGGCAGCCCGCCGGGGCCGACCCGAGCCTCCAGTCCGGCACCGTCACGTGGCCGCGACGCGCTCCTCTACGACGGCCAGGACGTCGGCCTGGAGGCGCTGGGACGCCCGCCAGTCGCCCGGCACCTCGAGCCGGTGGTCGGCCTGGTCGACGGTCTGGAGGCGCGCCCGCGTCCCACGCACCAGTTCCGGCCGCCAGACGGGATCGGCTGATCCGCCGAGCGCGACGTGGGTGTCGTCGGCTGCGGCGAGCGCCTGGCGGACGGCGTCGTCGGTGAGGACCGGCGTGAGCCAGACGCCGGGCAGACCCTCGGCGAGCGCCCACGGCAGGGCGGCGCACCCGAACGACTTGGCGACGACGAGGTCCGGTCGGCGCCCCGCGAGCGCGCTCGTCAGTTCGTGCTCGACGAAGCGGACCGGGTCGGCTGCGGCGCTCTCGTCGACCGTCCACCGGGGTGCGACGACGGCGCAGTCGGCCTGCCGGGCGATGGCGTCCGTCCACCAGAGGAGGGGCGCCTGCTGGCCGTAGCCCGTACCTGCGAGGACCAGGACGAGTGGACTGCTCGGCGGTGGGTTCTTCTCCATCTCTTCAGGGTAGGAGCGGGGGCACCACGCCGGGGCCGGTTCCGGTGATGTCGGTTCTCCGTGCAACGATCGATGGCGTGCTGAACTTCACCGCCATCGACTTCGAGACCGCGAACAACTCGCCCGCCAGCGCGTGTTCGGTCGGACTCGTCAAGGTGCGCGGCGGTCGCGTCGTCGACCGGGCCTCGTGGTTCATCCGCCCGCCGGCCGGGCACGACGACTTCCTGGAGTGGAACACCCGCATCCACGGGATCGTCGAAACGGACGTCGCGCACGCGAAGTCGTGGGAGCAGCAGTACCCGGACCTGGTGGCGTTCGCGGAGGGTGACGTCCTGGTCGCGCACAACGCCCGGTTCGACATGGGCGTGATCGCCGGCGGGTGCGCGGCGACCGGCATCGAGATCGCTGAGCACCACTCGATGTGTTCGCTGCAGGTCGCCCGCAAGACCTACACCCTCGACTCGTACCGCCTGCCGATGGCCGCGATGGCCGCCGGGTTCTCGGGCTTCCAGCACCACGACGCCGCCGCAGACGCAGAGGCCTGCGCCGCGATCGTCGTGCACGCTGCCGGGTTCCACGGGGTGCCGACGGTCGAGGCCCTCGGTGCGGTGACCCGGGTGACGATCAACCCCGTGCGCGCCCGTGTCGAAAAGCCGAAGTCGGCCGCGCAGCCCCGGCTCTCGCGTCGTCCGATGGTCTTCTCCGACTGACGCGGTCCTGTCCACGCCTGGTGGTCCGGGCCGCCGCCACGCCCGGTGGTATTGTCACGACAATCCGCCCGGCACAGGTGTTCGGGCTCGTTCTCCCCTGCGAAGGACCGCGATGACCAACGATGGCCAGCTGCCGTCCGACCTGTTCATGGACCTGGACCGGTCGGGGCCGATGCCGCTCTACCACCAGGTCGCCTCGCGCATCGAGGAGTCGATCCGCAACGGCGCGATGCCACCCGGTGCCCGCCTGGAGAACGAGATCGCCCTCGGGGAGCGCCTCGGCCTGTCTCGCCCGACGATCCGCCGCGCCATCCAGGACCTCGTCGACAAGGGGCTGCTCGTCCGCCGTCGTGGCATCGGCACCCAGGTCGTGCACGGACCGGTCACCCGCAAGGTCGAGCTGACCAGCCTGTACGACGACCTGACGCAGGGGTCGCAGCAGCCGACGACGAAGCTCCTCGACCGCTCCGACGTGCCGGCCACCCAGGCGGTCGCCGAGGCCCTGGGCGTCGAGGTCGGGGCCACCGTCGTGCACGTCCTCCGCGTCCGGTTCGCCGAGGACGTCCCGATGGCGGTACTCGAGAACTACCTGCCGCCGGAGTTCGCCGACATCACCGACGAGGACCTCCGCGCCCACGGGCTGTACCAGCTGCTCCGGTCACGCGGGGTGACGATGCGGGTCGCGAAGCAGCGGATCGGTGCTCGTGCTGCGACGGACGACGAGGCCGGCCTGCTCGAGATCGAGGACGGCGACCCGGTGCTGACGATGAGCCGCACGGCGTACGACGCCTCGGGTCGCGCGGTCGAGTACGGCCTGCACTGCTACCGGCCGGACCGGTACTCGTTCGAGGTCACGCTCGTCGACAAGTAGGGCCCGGCCAACTGGCGTCCGGCGCGCCGGTCAGCTGGAGTCGAGAACGCCGAGTTCAGCTGGCGTCGGGAACGCCGAGTTCGCCGGTCAGGTACTGGGCGCGACCGAAACCGAACGACCAGTCCTGGGGGCCGTTCTCGACGTACCCGATGAAGACGTCCTCGGACGCGACGCCGACCCCGGCGAGCGCGTCGTGGATCGCGGCGTAGAGCGCCTGCTTCGCCTCATCGGACCGGCCGCGCTGGGTGAAGACCTGGATCATGACGACGCCCTCGGTGCGCTCGAAGCCGAGGCCGGCGTCCTGCGCGATGATCTGCGTCGCCGGGTGTTCGGTGATGACCTGGAAGCGGTCGCGCTCCGGGATCCCGTAGACGTCGACGATCGCCTGGTGCGTGGCGTCGGCGATCGCGCGGACCGCCTCGGGGGTGCGGCCGGTGGCGAGGTCGAATCGGACGAGCGGCATGGTGCCTCCTGCTTGTGGTGACTTTGTCAGGACATACTACCGCGTCGGTCGTGGCGCTCGCGATCCGGACAGTGACGCGCCTCCCGTCCGTCGTGTGGTCGTCTGGCAGCGGCCCGCGGCTCTGGTCAGATCACCGGAGTCGGGGCGTCGAATGTGAGCGGTCCGTCGACGCGCGCCACCTCATGCCACGCCCCGTCGGCGAGCGACGCTTCGGCCGCTTCCACGATCGACGCTGCGGCGAGCCCGTCCGCCACCGACGGCGCGAGCTGCCGGCCGCTCCGGACGCTCGCCAGGAACTGCGCCGCCTCGATCGTCTTGAGGTCGTCGTAGCCCATCGCGGTGCCGGCTCCCGGTTGGAAGCGGGCGAACTCGCCGTCCCCGGGCGCGACGTAGACGGTCGTGTAGCCGGCGGCCTCCTGCCCGTCGAGGCAGACCTGTAGTTCGTTCATCCGTTGGAAGTCCCAGCGGATCGACCCGGCGGTGCCGTAGACCTCGATCGTGTACTCGGCGTGCGGGCCGTGCATGACGCGGCTGGAGTCCATCGTGCCGACCGCGCCGTCGTCGAACCGGAAGAGCAGGGCGGCGTAGTCCTCGTTCTCGACGGGCTTGCGGTCGCCGGTCGCGGCAGCACTGCGGTCGACGATCCCCGCGCCGGGGAGCGGTCGCTCGGTGATGAACGTCTCGGCGAGGGCGGTGACGCTCGCGATCCGGCCGACCAGGTACTGCGCCAGGTCGAGGCCGTGCGAGAGCAGGTCGCCGAGGACCCCCGAACCGGCGCGTTCCCGTTCGAACCGCCAGGTCAGCGGGGCAGCTGGGTCGGACGAGTAGTCGGCGAGCAGGGAGCCACGGACGTTCGTGATCCGTCCGAGTCGCCCGCTGCGGACGAGTTCGCGGGCACGTTCGACCGCGGGAGCGTGTCGGTAGTTGAACCCGACGCTCGTGATGACCCCGGCCCGTTGGACGGCCTCGTGGATGTCGCGGGAGTCGCTGGCGGACCGGCCCATCGGCTTCTCGATCCAGAACGGTTTGCCGGCCTGCGCCGCGGCGACCGCCATCTCGCGGTGCAGGAAGTTCGGCGAGCAGATCGAGACGACGTCGACGTCCGGGTCGGCGAGGACCTCGTGCCAGTCGGCCACGGCACGTTCGTACCCGAGCCGTTCCGTGGCCTGCTCACGGGCTTCCGGAACCGGATCCGCCGCGACCACCAGGCGTGGGCGGAGCCCGAGTTCCGGGAAGTGGTCCGGCAGCGCCCGGTACGCGCGGGAGTGCAGACGTCCCATCCACCCGACCGAGATGAGGCCGACCCCGACCGTGTCCATGACCATCGGCGCCGCCCTACTCGGCCGGGACGATGATGTCGCGGACGAGGGCGTCGAGCTTCGCGTCGGCGTCCAGGAACTGCCGCAGCGTCTTGACCGTGGCGCCGAACCGGTCGAACTCGTCGATGGTCATGCCGTCGACGTCGTGGCCGCGGGCGAACTCCGGCGTCGCCCGGCGGAGGGCGTCGACGACGTGTGCCGGGACCTCGTCGTCGATGGCGTCGGGGCGGAACGGGAACGCGTTGTCGTTGATGTCCTTCGTCCACTGGAACGGCGGCGACACGACGAGGTCACCGCCCTGGAACTCGGACCACTGCAGCGCGTTGCGGAAGGCCGCGACGAGGACCCGCGAGCGGAACCCGCGCTCCTGGAACACTCGGTACGCGTTCTTCACCGCGGCGACGCCGGCCCACTCCAGGTACCCGGGGTCGATCATGACGTGGTCACGCGCGACGACGGTCTTCAGCCAGTCGTCGAGCCGACCGGCCATCAGCGTGACGACGTGTCCGAACTCCTGCTCGGGCAGACCATCGGCGGCGCGGCGGTCGAGGGCGCGCTCGATGGCCTCACCGACGGCGACGACCTGGGCCACCGTGAACGAGACGGTCGCGTTGATCGAGACGCCGCGGTACGCGGCTTCCTCGATGGCCGCGATGCCGACCTTCGTCGCGGGGATCTTCACGATGATGTTCGGCGCGAGGCCCGAGAAGCGCACCGCCTGCTCCACGAGGGCGTCACGGTCGCGATGCAGACGCGGATCGGTCTGCATCGAGAGCCGACCGTTGCGGCCACCCGAGGCCTCGAACGCCGGCAGCAGCTGCGCGGCGGCGTTGACCGAGAGCTCCTCGACGGCCATCCAACCGAGCGCGGACTCCCCCGCGGTCGGGTGCTCCTCGGCGAGCTGTCGGATGCGCGGTACCCACACCTCGGGGTCCTGCTGGATGCAGGTGTAGGCGATGACCGGGTTGCACGTCGCCCCGACCGCTCCGTACTCCGAGATCGCCGTCGCCAGCTCGTGCGGGTCGGCGGAGTCGTTCCACAGTGCCGTCGGGGTCTGTTCCGTGGCCTGCAGGGTGACCGGACGAGTGTCGACCACGGCCGCCCCTCGGGTCTCGAGTGTGCTCGTCATCGGTGGAGTCCCTTCGTGATCTGGTCGAGCTGGAACCGCGACACCGCATCGGCGTTCTCGTCCTCGGCGAAGACGCTGGACACGGCGACGGTGTCGTCGCGGTCCGAGAAACCGACGCGGTCGAGCGCACGCCAGAACGCGTCGAAGTCGACGTCGCCCTGCCCGACCGGCAGGTGCTGGTGGACCCGGACCGGGTTGCCGGGCGGGTTCGTGATGTAGCGCAGGCCGTGCGAACGACGGTGGTCGTACGCATCGGCGACGTGGATCAGCTGCAGCGAGTCACCGGCGGCGTCGATGATCGCCTCCATGTCGCCGCCGTAGTGGAAGGTGTGGCAGGCGACGTAGACGAACCCGATGTTCTTCGAGTTGAGCCCGCGGATCACCCGGAGCGCCTCGAGCCCGTCCTCGACGAAGTCGTCGGGGTGCGGGTCGATGAGCACCCGGAGGTCCGCGTCCTCGATGATCGGCAGCAGTTCCTCCATCGCCCAGTAGAACTGCGCCTCGGAGTCCTCGGCCCGCTCCGGACGACCGGAGAACTCGGTGTTGATGGTGTCCACGCCGAGTCGCTTGGTGATCTCGATGACGCGCTTCCACTGCTTGACGGCGGTCTCACGCGTCTCGCGGTCGGGCCCGGACCAGCGGAGCACCGGCAGGACGGAGGCCACCTGGACTCCGGCGTCGGCACAGGCGGCCGCGAACGCGTCGACCAGGTCGTCGTCCGCCTTCGGGTGCCGGTGGAACGGGATGAAGTCCCGGTGCGGCGTCAGCTGCAGGTACTCGTAGCCGAGGTCGGCGACCTTCCGCGGGAACTCCAGCAGACCCAGGTCGTGGTGGAACGGGGTCGGGTCGAGCGCGATCTTCGGCACGGACTACACCCCGGCCGTCGCGTCGGCCGTCGCGTCGGCCGCTGCCGTCAGGTCGTAGAACGCCGGCTTCGTCACCGCGTACTCGACGTGCTCGGTCGCGCCGGACTGCTGCGCGCGGACCGCGACCTCGGCGACGACGGACGCGGTGTAGCCGTCCCAGGCGCTCGGGCCGTCGATGCCGCCATCGCGGGCCGCGTCCACCCAGCGCTGCACCTCTTCGTCGTAGGCCGCGGCGAACCGCTCTTTGAACGACGGCGTGACGCCCTGCCCGGAGACCCCGGCGGACACGATCGTCTGCGAGGTGTCGCGGCCGATGTAGGCGACGCCGGACTCGAACACGGCGTCGGTCGTGACCTGGTAGCCGAACTGGGCGTTCACGTTGATCTCGACGATCGCCATCGTCCCGGACTCGGTGGTGAACAGCACGAACTGCGGCTCGGGCAGGTCGGCCGGGGCCAGCGAGTTCTTCCGCGGCTTCTTGACCTCGACACTCGTGATCGCCTCACCCGTCAGGAACGGGATGATGTCGATCTCGTGGATCACCGAGTCGTGGATGAGCATCGACTCGCTGAAGTTCGGCGGGGTCGTCGGGTTCCGGTGGGCGTGGTGCAGGGCGAGCAGCGCGCCGTTCGCGCCCGACTCACGCAGGGCCTTGAGCTCCTGGTACCCGCTGTCGAAGCGGCGCATGAACCCGACCTGGATGATCGGCCGCCTGGCGTGCTCCTGCTCGAGCTCCACGATGCGCAGGCTGTCCTCGGCGCTGGTCGTGAGCGGCTTCTCGCAGAGGACGGCGAGGCCCCGCTCGAGCGCGGTCACCAGGATCGGCTCGTGCAGGAAGCCGGGGGTCGCGATGATGACGCCGTCGATCTCGGTGGCGTCGAGCGCCTCTTCGAAGGAGGCCGCGGTGATCGCCCCCGGTGCCAGGGCCGCAGCGGCAGCAGCCCGGCTGGCATCCGGTTCGACGACCGCGACGACGTCGGCGTTCGAGATCTTGGCGGTGATGCGGCGGACGTGGTCGGCGCCCATCATGCCTGCGCCGACGACGGCGACGCGGAGGTTCTGCGTGGTGGTCATGGTGTTCTTCTCCTGGGGTTGCTGACGCTGCGTGGACGGCGCGTCAGGAGGCGCGCGCGGCGGAGGTCGCGCCGAAGATGTGCTGGAAGGTGCGCTCGGCGATCGGCCCCGGAGCATCGACCGAGCAGCCGTACATGTCCTGCTCGACGATCCCGAAGACCTCGGGGTTGATCGCGGCCACGGCCTCGATGATCGGGGCGAGTTCCGGGGTGCCGTGCGGCGGCTCGGTCATGATGCCCTGCGACACGGCGGTCGCGAACGGCACGTCGTTCTTCAGCACGTCGAACAGCAGGTCGGTGTCGACCTGCTTGAGGTGCAGGTAGCCGATTCGTTCCGGGTGGGCGGCGATGAGCTTGAGGTTGTCGCCGCCGTAGTAGGCGAAGTGCCCGGTGTCGAGGCAGAGGTTCGTGTACGCGGGGTTCGTGACCTCGAGGAACCGCACGGTCTCCTTGTAGGTCCCGACGTGGCTGTCGGCATGGGTGTGGAACTGCTGGTGCACGCCGTACTCCTCGAGCAGCGCCTTGCCCAGCTGGTCGTGGCCGCGGCCGAGTCGCTCCCACTGCTCGTCGGTGAGCGTTCGGGCCTCGAGCACCTCTTCGGTGGCGTCGGAGCGCCAGAGGTCCGGGATCGTCACGAGGTGCTGGGCGCCCAGCTTCGCCGCCAGGCCCGCGACGGCGACCGCCTGGTCCCAGGCACGCTGGAACTGGTCCTCGCCCTTGTGGAACCCGGTGAACACGGTGCCCGCCGAGAGCTTGAGCCCGCGCGACTCGAGCTCGTCGGACAGCTGCGACGGGTCGGTCGGCAGGTACCCGTACGGTCCGAGCTCGATCCACTGGTACCCGGCAGCGGCGGCTTCGTCGAGGAAGCGCTGCCACGGGACCTGGTTCGGGTCGTCGGGGAACCACACGCCCCAGGAGTCCGGGGCGGTGCCGATGCGGATCGAGGCGGGCGCCGCGTCGGTGGCGGGGGCG
>NZ_JASDDD010000019.1:0-57314 GCF_030407555.1 Curtobacterium sp. APC 4022 | reverse complement strand
GAGCGGGATCGTCGACCCGGGCCTCCCGGCCGTCACCGGACTGTGCACCACCGGAGGGTCAGCGGGCGAGCCAGGCGGTCCCGAACCACGGCGTCGAGACCGACGTGGTCGAGATGCCGTGCACGGCCGAGCGGTACAGGAAGTGGTTCTGCTGGTCGTAGAGCGGCAGGACGGTCCGGCTCTCGAGGATCGTCTGCTGCGCCTGCTCGACCAGATCGGCGCGCTCGGCGGAGTCCGCGGTCTGCGCGGCTCGCTCGAGCAGCCGGTCGAGTGCCGGGTCGTCGAGTTGGGCGAGGTTCGCGAAGTAGCCCGACGGTGCCGGCGTGATCGACGCGGAGTCGTAGAGGATGCGGAGGACGTCCGGGCCGACCTTCGTGTAGGGCGCGCTGACGACGTCGTACTGGTTCTTCGCCAGCGCGGCGTACCAGCTGGACAGGTCGAGTTCCTCGAGCTTGACCGAGATGCCGACCTTCGCCTCGGAGGCCTGGATCTGCTGGAACAGGCTGCGCTCGGCCGGGACCGACTGGTTCGTCGAGACCGGGAACGTGACGGTGAGGGGCTTGCCGTCCTTCTCGCGGACGCCGTCGCCGTTCTCCTTCCACCCGGCGGCGTCGAGCAGGCGCTCGGCCTCCGACGGGTCGTACCCGAAGAGCGCCTTGTCCGAGTACGAGGTCGGTTCGACGCTCGACAGCACCGAGTACGAGCGCTTCGCGGTGCCGAGGAACAGCGACTTCAGTCCGGGGTCGATCTCGGCCGCGGCGATGAAGGCCTTGCGGACGGACTCGTCCTGGAACACCCCGTGACCGGAGTTCAGCTCGAGCCGGTTCGACGCACCGGGGCGGGGCGCGTCGAGGTCGCGGATCGCGGCCTTCGACGACGCCGCCTTGAGCTGGTCGGGCTGCGCGTTGTCGATGACGTCGACCTGCCCGGACTGCAGCGCCGCGTAGCGGGAGGTCGAGTCCGGCAGGAAGCGCCAGGTCAGCCCGTCGAGGCGGGGCTTCGTGGTCGAGCCGCCGAGCGGCGTGTAGTCGGCGTTCTTCGTCAGGGTGACGCGGTCGCCGTGCTTCCAGTCGGTGACCCGGAACGGGCCGGTGCCGACGGGGGACTCGCAGTTCGTGGCCTGCTTGCGCTGCAGCGCCTTCGGTGACTCCATGCCGACCCAGGGCTGCGAGAACGACTCGAGCAACGCCGCGTCGGGGCGGCTCAGCGACAGGGTGACGGTCCGGTCGTTCGTGGCCGTGGCCTTCGCGATCGATTGCAGGGCGAGGTAGCCGGTGCTCGACGCGGTCGCCGGGTCCTGCACGTGCTCGATGTTCGCGACGACGGCGGCGGCGTCGAAGGGGGTGCCGTCGGTGAAGGTCACGTCGTCGCGCAACGTGAATGTGAGGGTCTTGCCGTCGTCGCTCGTGGACCACTTCGTGGCGAGTTCCGGCGTCGGCTCGCCGTCGTCGAGGCCGACCAGCTCCTCGATGTACTGGGTCGCGAGCAGCGCCTGCGGGTAGTTGCCGCCGACGTGCGGGTCGAGGCAGGTCGGCTCGGCGTCGCCGGACGCGTAGGTCAGGGTGCCGCCACGAACCGGGGTGCTGCTGTCGCCGGGGGCGCCACCGCCCGAGCACGCCGCGACGGCCAGGAGGATCGTGGCCGCGCTGGCGACGCCGGTCACGATGCGCCGCAGCGCCGGGCTTTTCTGTACTGGGTCCAAGATCATGGCTCGGCCAGCCTAGCGCTTTACTGGGAGGCATGGACGAACCCACCCGCCGAGGCGGTCGACCGCGCCGATCGAGTGCCGAGGTGCTCGCGGACGCCGCCGCCGAGCTCTTCCTCGAGCAGGGCTACACCAAGACGACGGTGGACCACATCGCCGCCCGCGCCGGGGTCAGCCGCGCCACCTTCTTCAACTACTTCGCCGCGAAGTCCGACGTGATGTGGCTCGACCTCGACGCCGCGGTGGCCGACCTGCCGCAGCACCTGGCGACCTCTGCCGAGTCGAGTGTCGTCCGCGCGGTCGAGGACGCCCTGCTCGCCGCGGCCCGCGCCCACGACCCGGACCGGGTGCCGTGGGCGATCGCGCAGGCCGAGGTGATGGACGTCGGCGCCGAACTCGTCGCGAGCGTCGCCACCCGGGTCACCGCGCAGCACCAGGCGGTCGCGTCCTTCGTGGCCGGGCGGACCGGGGAGCACCCGGGGTCGCTCTGGCCGCAGACCGTGGCCGGCGCGATGCTCGGGGCGGCGGCCGCGGCGTTCGGGGTCTGGGTGACGGACGGCGTCGGTCGGCGTCCACTCGTCGAGTACGTCGGTGCCGCGTTGACGCCCGTCGTCGCGGGGCTCGACGCGCGCTGACCCGCTGCCGGTCCGCTGGTAGGTTCTGGGTGCGCCGTCCGAGGGGGACGGCCTTCGAATCCAGGGGGAACCGTGCCCGACACACCCGATCAGCAGCCGTCGTCGTCCGGAACGGGTGGGCCGGACCCGGAGCGCCACGAGGGTGATGCCGCGCAGGCGCCGGAGTACCCCGCCCAGGCGCCGCAGGACGCCGCTGCACCGGCACCGGAGTACCCGGCCCAGGCGCCGCAGGACGCCGCTGCGCCGGCACCGGAGTACCCGTCGCAGCAGCCGCAGTACCCGGCCGGCCAGGCACCGCAGTTCCCGGGGCAGCCCGGCGGCCAGCAGGCGCCGCAGGACAGTGGCCAGCCGCCGCAGTTCGGTGGCCAGCAGCCCCAGTTCGGTGGCCAGCCGCCCCAGTACGGTGGTCAGCCCCCGCACTACCCCGCCGGTGCGGCCGGCCCCCAGGGCCAGCAGCCCTGGCAGGGCGGCGGTGCACCGATGATGCAGCCGGGCGGTGCCGCCGCGTACGGTGGTCGCCCGCAGCAGCCCCGCGGCCGTCGGGTCCTGGTGGCCGTCGTCGGCATCGTGGCGTTCCTCGTCGCCGGTGCCCTGGTGCGCTGGGGTCTGTCCTCGTTCGGCGGTCCGTCGAAGCAGGAGCTCGTCGACGAGGGCGTCAAGAAGATCACCGAGCAGACGACCTTCCCGAAGCAGGTCGACGCGATCACGACCTGGACCGGGGTCGACGCCGAGGACGACGCGATCCACTACCGCTACAGCGTCGCCGCCGACCCGACCGCGATCTCCGAGCGGGCGATCCGCAGCTCGGTGCTGTCGAACCTCTGCTCGACGACGGCGACGCGGGACATCCTCGAGGAGGACATCGCGATGCGGTACTCCTACGTCTTCCCGGGCTCCGACAAGACGGTCGACCTCGAGTTCACCGAAGCCGACTGCTGATCGACCCCCGCGGCCCGGTCAGGCGCGGAGGGTCCCCGCGCCGCCGGCCGCGACGTCCTCGACGGTCCCGTCCTTGACGACCTCGGGGATCTCGTCCCCGGTCGGCACGAGGGCAGCCGCACCCGGCACGGACAACGTGAGCACGGCCTCCTCGACGTACTGGCTGTCCTCGAGGGACTGTTCGATCTTCCGGAGCCGGCCGGCGACGTGCTCCTCGGTGTCGTTGCCGACCAGGTCGACCGCGGCGACCATGTAGACGCGCGACGGGCCGACGAACTCCAGGTGCAGGTAGCTGACGCTCTCGACCTGGTCGCGGGCGAGCAGCTCGACGAGCACGGCGTCCTCGAGCTCGGGCGACGTGCTCTCACCGAGCAGGAACCGGCGGTTGCGGTCGATGAGGACGATCGCGACGACACCGAGCAGCAGGCCGACGGCGATCGACCCGATGGCGTCGAACACGGCGAGGCCCGTGACCTGGTGCAGGAAGACACCGAGGAAGGCGATCACCAGGCCGACGAGCGCGGCGGCGTCCTCGGCGAACACCGCTCGGAGCGTCGGGTTCGACGACTGCAGCACGTGGCGGAGGACCGGCACCCGGCGCTTCGTCGCGGCACCGTGCGCCTGCCGGAAGGCCTGCAGGAAGCTCGTGCCCTCGAGCAGGAACGACACCCCGAGCACGATGTAGTTGAGCAGGACGTCCTCGGCCGGTCCGGTGTCCCCGAGCTCGGTGATGCCGTGGTAGATCGACACGATCGCACCCGCGGTGAAGAGCCCGAACGCGGCGAACATCGACCAGATGTAGGTCTCCCGGCCGTAGCCGAGCGGGTGCCGGGCATCGCGCTTCCGGGCGCCCCGCCGTTCGGCGATGAGCAGGAACACCTCGTTGCCGGTGTCGGCCCACGAGTGCGCGGCCTCGGCCACCATCGAGGCAGAGCCGGTGAGCATCGCGGCGACGGACTTCGCGACGGCGACGAGCAGGTTCGCGCCGAACGCGATGAGGACGGTGAGCAGGGACTCCGGCTTCGCTTGCGAGCTGGAGGACGAGGCGTCCGGAGCGGTCTCCGGAGCCTCGGATGACGTCGACGAGGGCATCGCTCCAGCATGCTCTCGTCCGGTAGAGTCGGGTGCACAGGCATCGATCCGGCCATCACCGGGGAGTCATCCGGAAGAACGCGGCACCCGACGGGGGTCGTCAGTAGAACCGGACGGGTTCGGGACCGTCACCATCCCCGACGCAGAGTGGTCACGAACAGGCGGTCGCGCCGGTCCGAGGCAAGCGAGGTGGTACCGCGGAGCGCAGGCTCCGTCCTCGTGGTCCAGTTCCACCGACCTCCAGGAGCCATCCGGTGCGTTACCCCCTGAACCGCGATCCCGCGAACGAGCCGTCGAACGGTGCGGACGGTGTCTCCCCGTCCCCGTCCTTCCCCGCGGTCGAGGACGGCATCCTCGCCTTCTGGAAGGGCGACGACACCTTCCGCGCCTCCATCGCGCAGCGCGAGGGCTCGGACGAGTGGACCTTCTACGACGGCCCCCCGTTCGCCAACGGCCTGCCGCACTACGGGCACCTGCTGACCGGCTACGCCAAGGACGTCTTCCCGCGCTACCAGACCATGCGCGGCAAGCAGGTGCACCGCCGCTTCGGGTGGGACACGCACGGCCTGCCCGCTGAACTCGAGGCGATGCGGCAGCTCGGCATCACCGAGAAGCACGAGATCGACGCCATGGGCATCGACGTGTTCAACGCCGCCGCCAAGAAGTCCGTCCTGCAGTACACCGACGACTGGCAGCGGTACGTCACCCGCCAGGCGCGCTGGGTCGACTTCGAGGACGACTACAAGACCCTCGACGTCACCTTCATGGAGAGCGTCCTCTGGGCGTGGAAGACCCTCTGGGACAAGGGCCTGGCGTACGAGGGCTTCCGGGTCCTGCCGTACTGCTGGAACGACCAGACCCCGCTGTCGAACCACGAGCTGCGGATGGACGACGACGTCTACAAGACGCGTCAGGACCAGTCCGTCACCGTCGCGTTCCCGCTGACTGGCGCCCGGGCGGACGCGCTCGGCCTGGCCGGCGTGCGCGCCCTCGCCTGGACGACGACGCCGTGGACCCTGCCGACGAACGCGGCGCTCGCGGTCGGTCCGGAGATCGCCTACGCGGTCGTGCCGGCCGGGCCGGGAGGCGCGGCGGACGGTGGCAGCGCCGGTTCGGCGCAGTACCTGCTCGCGTCCGACACCGTGGCCGCGCACGCGAAGGACCTCGGGTACGCGTCGGCCGAGGAGGCCGTCGAGGCCGTCACCCGCACGGTCGCGGGCCAGGAGCTCGACGGCGTCACCTACGAGCGCCTGTTCGACTTCTTGGCCGAGACCGAGGGCATGGAGAACGGCTGGAAGATCCTGGTCGCCGAGTACGTCGAGACCGGCGAGGGCACCGGCATCGTGCACCAGGCCCCGGCCTACGGTGCCGACGACCAAGAGGTCTGCGCGGCCGCGGGCATCCCCGTGGTGCTCTCGCTCGACGACGGCGGCGTCTTCACGTCCCAGTTCGGCGAGGTCGCCGGCATGCTCTGGTCGGATGCGAACAAGCCGCTGACGAAGGCCGTGCGCGACGCCGGACGTCTGCTCCGCCAGGCGTCCTACGAGCACAGCTACCCGCACTGCTGGCGCTGCCGCAAGCCCCTCATCTACAAGGCCGTGTCGTCGTGGTTCGTCCGCGTGACCGAGCTGCGCGACCGCATGGGCGAGCTCAACCAGGACGTCAACTGGGTGCCGGACAACGTCAAGGACGGCCAGTTCGGCAAGTGGGTCGGCAACGCCATCGACTGGTCGGTGTCCCGCAACCGGTACTTCGGCACGCCGATCCCGGTCTGGGTGTCGGACGACCCGGAGCACCCCCGTACCGACGTCTACGGCTCACTCGCGGAGATCGAGCGTGACTTCGGGCGCCTGCCGCTGAACGCCGAGGGGCAGGTCGACCTGCACCGCCCGTTCATCGACGACCTGACCCGCCCGAACCCGGACGACCCCACCGGGCAGTCCACGATGCGCCGGATCACCGACGTGTTCGACGTGTGGTTCGACTCCGGGTCGATGCCGTACGCCCAGGTGCACTACCCGTTCGAGAACGCCGAGTGGTTCGACGCCCACAGCCCGGCCGACTTCATCGTCGAGTACATCGGGCAGACGCGCGGCTGGTTCTACGTCATGCACGTGCTCTCAACCGCGCTGTTCGACCGGCCGGCGTTCACGAACGTCATCAGCCACGGCATCGTGCTCGGCTCCGACGGTCAGAAGATGTCGAAGAGCCTGCGGAACTACCCGGACGTGTCCGAGGTCTTCGACCGCGACGGCGCCGACGCCATGCGCTGGTTCCTGATGTCGTCGTCGGTGATCCGCGGCGGCAACCTCGTCGTCACGGAAGAGGGCATCCGCCAGGGCGTCCGCGAGTTCCTGCTGCCGCTCTGGTCGACGTACTACTTCTTCACCCTCTACGCGAACGCCTCGGGCGCCGACGGGTACCAGGCGAGCCGCAGCACGGCGAGCACCGACGTGCTCGACCGGTACCTGCTCGCGAAGACCCGGGTGCTCGTCGCGGACGTCACGACGCACCTCGACGCGCTCGACACCCCGCTGGCCGCCCAGGCGATCCGCGACTTCGCCGACGTGCTCACGAACTGGTACGTCCGCCGGTCGCGCGACAAGTTCTGGGCGGGCGCCGAGTCCTCCGCAGAGGCGACGGCCGCGTTCGACACGCTGTTCACGGTCCTCGAGACACTCGCCCGGGTGTCGGCGCCGCTGGCGCCGCTGGTCACGGAGGAGGTCTGGAAGGGCCTGACCGGCGACCGCAGTGTGCACCTGACCGACTGGCCGGACGCCGCCGAGTTCCCCGCCGTCGACGCTCTGGTCGCGGCGATGGACCGCGTGCGCGACGTCGCCTCGAAGGGGCTCGCGCTCCGCAAGTCGACGGGCAAGCGGGTCCGCCTGCCGCTGGCGACGCTGACGCTCGTCGTGCCGGACCCCGCCGCGGTCGAGCCGTTCGCGGACATCCTCCGCGACGAGCTCAACGTGAAGCAGGTGGTCCTCGAGGAGCAGGCCGAGGAGTCACTGGCGCAGTACGGCATCGAGCGGAAGCTCACCGTCAACGCCCGTGCCGCCGGCCCCCGCATCGGCAAGGCCGTGCAGCAGGTGATCCCGGCCGCCAAGAAGGGCGACTGGGTGGCGACCGAGACCGGCGTCACCGTCGGTGGCATCGACCTGGTCGAGGGCGAGTACACCCTCGACCTCACCGTCGCGGACGCAGCGACGGCCGTGGCGTTCCTGGACGGCGGCGGCTTCGTCGTCCTCGACACCGTCACGACGCCCGAGCTCGAGGCCGAGGGCCTGGCCCGCGACGTCGTCCGCGCCGTGCAGCAGGCCCGCCGTGACGCCGGACTCGACGTCGGCGACCGCATCGCACTGACGCTCCGGGTCTCGACCGCCGCCGCCGACGCGGTGCGCGAGCACGACCAGCTGATCGCCGGGGAGACCCTGGCGACGTCGATCGACGTCGTCGCGACCGACTTCGGGGCGGACGAGACCGCGACCGAGGTCGGCGACGACGCGAAGGTGTCCGTGGAGGTGGCACGCGCATGAGCGACAGCAACGAGTACGACGCGCACGACGACGACATGGCACCCGACGACACGGACGACCTCGCCCCCGACGGGGTCGAGATCCCCGTCGGCCCGGCCGGCGACACCGCCCCGGGCGACGCCCTGCCCTACGGCGGTGACGACGACGAGGTCAAGCGCGTCGAGGCCGCCCTCTACGCCCGGATCGGCGAGCAGTCGCCCGAGCACCGCCTGACCGCGACCCGCCGTGCCGTCGAGCTGCTCGGCGACCCGCACCTGGCGTACCCGGTCATCCACATCACCGGCACGAACGGCAAGACCTCGACGGCCCGGATGACCGAGAGCATCGTCCGCGCCCACGGCCTGCGCACCGGCCTGATGACCAGCCCGCACCTGGTGTCGATCCGGGAGCGCATCGTCATCGACGGCGAGCCCATCGAGTCGAGCCGCTTCGTCGAGAACTGGGACGACATCACCCCGATCCTCGAGATGACCGACGCCGAGCTCACCGCGAAGGGCGAGCTGCCGCTGACGTTCTTCGAAGCGCTGACCGTCCTGGCGCTCGCGTGCTTCGCCGAGGCGCCCGTCGACGTCGCCGTGATCGAGGTCGGCATGGGCGGCGAGTGGGACTCCACCAACGTCGTGCAGAGCCAGGTGCAGGTCTTCACCCCGATCGCGATCGACCACGCGAAGCAGCTCGGCAACACCGTCGCCGAGATCGCCCGGACGAAGTCGGGCATCGTGAAGCCGTCCTCGTCCGTGGTGTCGAGCGCGCAGACGCCCGAGGCCCTCGCCGAACTCGAGCGGGCCGCCGAACTCACCGAGTCGACCCTCGCGGTCGAGGGAACAGCCTTCCGGGTCACCAGCGACACCCCGGCCGTCGGCGGACAGCTCGTCAGCGTGCAGGGCATCGCCGGCACCTACGACGACCTGTTCGTGCCGCTGTTCGGCGCACACCAGGCCCACAACGCGGCCGTCGCCATCGCCGCCGTCGAGTCGTTCCTCGGCCGCGGCAGCCAGGCCCTCGACGAGGACGTCCTCAGCGAGGGGCTCGCGAACGCCACGAGCCCGGGTCGTCTGCAGCCGATCGCGACCGGGCCGACCGTCGTGGTCGACGCGGCGCACAACCCGCACGGCGCGAAGGCCCTCGCCGACGCGCTGCCGGTGGCGTTCCCGTCCGACCACGTCGTCGGCGTCGTCGGGATCCTCCGCGACAAGGACGCCCGCGGGTTCGTCCGCGCCCTGAAGGACACCGTCGCCACGTTCGTCGTGACGCAGCCGCCGGGGGAGCGGGCCCTCGACGCCGACGAGTTCGCCGGGGTCGTCGTCGACGAGGTCGGTAACGACCGGGTCGTCGTCGAGCCGTCGCTCGCCGGAGCCCTCCAGGAGGCACGTGACCTGGCCGACGACGCCGATGCCGAGGACGCGATGGTCCTGGTCGCCGGCTCGATCGTCATGGTCGGCGCCGTGATGGAACTCGTGCACCGGGAAGGCGGGTCGAAGTGACGGACGCAGGACGGGCCTCCCGGCCGCCGCGCGCACCCCGGATGCGACGTCCGCGTCGTGACCGTGGGGCGCGCGAGAGCCTGCTGTCGATCACCCTGGTGCTCGAGGCGATCATGTTCTTCTTCCCGATGCTCGTCGTCTTCGGCAAGCACACCCTGCCGGCCGGGCTGGCCTTCGGCGGCGGGATCGCGGCGATCGTGATCCTGGCCCTCGCGTCCCGTCTGACCGGTTCCCGGGCCGGTGTATGGTTCGGGTGGCTGCTGCAGGCGGCCATCCTCGCCACCGGGTTCATCGAGCCCTTCATGGTCGCGGTGGGCGTGGTGTTCCTGGCGCTGTGGGTGTTCTGCTTCGTCAAGGGCGGTCAGCTCGACCGCCAGAACGCCGCCCGCCGAGCCGCACTCGGCGAGGACTGACCCACCACCACCCCCGAACCGCAGGGAGTCCCGCTGTGTCCGAACTCGAAGAGACCCTCGTCCTCGTCAAGCCCGACGGCGTCGCCCGCCAGCTCACCGGTGAGATCCTCCGCCGGATCGAGGCCAAGGGCTACGAGATCGTCGACCTGAAGATGCTGACCGCGCCGCGCGACCTGCTCGACAGCCACTACGAAGAGCACCAGGGCAAGCCGTTCTTCGAGCCGCTCGTCGAGTTCATGCAGTCCGGTCCGGTCGTCGCCGTCCGCGTCGCGGGCAACGGCGTCATCGCCGGGTTCCGTTCGCTCGCCGGCACCACCGACCCGACCTCGGCCGCGCCGGGCACCATCCGTGGTGACCTGGGCCGCGACTGGGGCCTCAAGGTCCAGCAGAACCTGGTGCACGGCTCCGACTCCACCGAGTCCGCCGCGCGCGAGCTCGGCCTCTGGTTCGCCTGAGCTGAGTCGCAACGACGAAGGCCCCCGCACTCGAGAGTGCGGGGGCCTTCGTCGTTGCTCACTGAGCAGCCGTACGATCAGGCGGGTCCAGCCGATGCGCGACCGCTCGACAGGCACGACGTGAACTTGTACGTGACGGTGCGACCGGAACCCACCGCGATCTTCGGGCTGGTCTTCGTCCACGACGGGAACGGACCGCCGCCGTCACAGTGCGCCTTGAAGACCATCTTCGGGATGTTCTCGCAGGTGGCTGTCACGCGTCCGGAGACCGGGTCGTACGTCGTCCCGCGGCACCCGGTGGCAGCTGAAGCGGGCCCGGCGACCGCGATCGATCCGAAGACCACCGCGGCGCTGACGACGGTGGCAGCCAGGATCCGGCGCAGAGATTCGTTCTTCATGTGTTTCCCCTCAAACGACCCGTCGATCGAGCCCCCATGACTTCGACCTCGACAGGTCTTATCGGACACTATCGGCGTGACCCGACCCTGAGCAAAAATGCAGCTGCCATCGCAATGAGGAAGGCCCCCGCACTCGAGTGTGCGGGGGCCTTCTTCGTCACGTGGTGGCTACTTGCCGGCGCCGCCGTGCTGCTCGACGAACGTGGCGAAGGAGCTGGTGTCACTCCACGCGGTGGTGTTGTCGGCGTTGTACTGCTTGCCGTTCACGATCACCGTGGGCGTGCCCGTGAGCTTGGGGACGTCGGAGTTGGCGAGCGGCTCGGTCAGGACGCGGTTCGTGGCGTCACCGACCCAGGCGGCGAACTCCTGGTCGGTGATGCAGGACTGCACCTTCGCGTTCGTCGCGCCGGCCTTCTTCGCGATGTCGGCGAGCTCGTCGTTCGTCAGCCCTCGGGTGTTCTCGGACGGCTGGTTCGCGTAGAAGGCGGTGTTGACGTCGAGGAAGGCATCGGGGTCGTAGTTCGCGACACAAGCGGCCGCTGCAGCGGCACGCGTCGAGTACTTCGACCCGAGCGAGGAGCGGTCGAGCAGGTTGAAGGGGTGTACCTCGAGAGTGGCAGTGCCGTCCTTGACCCACTGCTTGATCTGGGTCATGTTGCCGGTCTCGAACTGGTTGCAGACGGGGCACATGTAGTCCTCGTACAGGGTGATGTTCGCGACCGAGTCGTCCTGCTTCGTCGCCGTCGGCTTGCCGCCCTCGGGGATCGCCTTCGTCTCGACAGGGACGATCTTGCCGCTCTTGCCCGTGAGCAGGATGCCGTCGCTCGCCATGTTCTTCGGTCCGGGCCCGACGGGCTGGATCGAGTTCGCGACCACGAGCACGACGATCGCGACGACCGCCAGGGCGCCGACGATGATGCCGCTGATCAGGAACGTCTTGTTCCGACGTCGGCGGGCCTGCTCCTTCTGGCGGGCCTCGCGGGCACGCTCGCGCGCGGCGTTGCGGCGCGCCTTCTTGCTCTCGTTGTCGCTCATCGGGAACGAGCGTAACGGCTCCGACCGTCGGGACCGGGTCCCTGCGCTGGGAAGACCCCAGGAATCAGGTGACACGTCACCGCAGCGTGGCCCTGCCGCGGTGCCGAGGAGGAGCTAGAGCGTGGTGAGGACGTGCGGGAACTCCACCAGGATCACCACGGCGATGAAGAGGTAGTTCGCGAGCGGGAAGGCCCAACAGAACGGCAGGAGCGCGCGCCCGACCCGACGGCCGCCGCTACCGAACGGCAGGTTGCCCTTCGCCAGGTTCCAGATCGTGAACAGCCAGAAGAGCGGGATGGTCATCGCCCAGACGAGCATGCACCACGGGCAGAGGTACCCGATGAACCAGACGGTCTGCGTGAAGAGCCAGGTGACGAACACCCAGGCCAAGAAGAGACCGGAGTTGAACAGCGTCCAGAACCACTTCGTGCCGCGGAAGCCAGCGAGCAACACGACCCCGACGGCGATCGGCGCGACGAACCCCATGAGCCCGAGCAGCGGGTTGGGGAAGCCGAACAGGTGTCCCTGCGCACTGGCCATCACGTTCGAGCAGTTCACGAACGGACTGACGTCGCACGTCAGCACGGCCTTCGGGTTCTCGTACTTTTCGAACTCGTCCAGCACCAGTCGGAAGGCGGCGTAGAGCCCGACGGCACCCGTCACGATCAGCAGGATCGCGACGGCGACGGGACGGCGGGGAGCAACAGACGTCGAACTCACGGCGTCATCTTCGCACGGGCCTCCCGGCGTTCTCCCTGACCGCGTGCGATGATGGGGGAGTCACCCGGCCGATCCGGGTGACGACGAGAACTTGCCGGGCCACCGCCCGGACGTGATGGTGCTGTGACAGAGCACCGTGACCGGACGACGCGTCACCTCCGACGCCGAGCCGCCGTGAGCCGGGTGCCCACGACGACCGGGCGCGGACGAGACGCCGATCGGTCACTGACAGCAGCGAGCGCGGGGGCGGAGTCGCCGCCCGCACCGATACGAGAGAGTTCCCGCCACCCTCGCGGGTGAGTGCGGGGTCGAGGAGTGCACCAGTCCATGGTGGAGCAGAACGAGAACCAGAACCAGAACACCGACGACGCGCCGAAGCGCCGGACCCGCCTGTTCGGCGGCCGTCGCGCCCGGTCCGGCGGCCTGGAGGCCCGTGACCCGTCCGACACGTCGACCGACGCCGTCGAGACGGTCGCCTCGGACGAGGTCGACGAGGCGCCCGCAGCGGCACCCGCGGTCGACGTCGCCGAGGCGCTCGACGCCTCCGACGGTGCCGACGTGACGGACACCGCGGACGTCACCGACACGGCCGAGGCCGACGTCGAGGCGGCCCCGGCCGTCGAGGTCGTCGTCGACACGGCCTCGGGTGCGAGCACCGCGCCGGAGGACGTCAGCACCCTGACGGGCGACATCCCGGTCGTCAGCGACGCCGCCGAGCAGGACACCCAGGCTGAGGCGGCACCGACCGACGCCGTCGAGGGCTCCGACGCGGCCACGACGACGGACGGAACCGACGCGCCGGACGCGGAACGGGCCTCCCGTCCCGAGGACACGACCGCGCCGGCACCTGCCGAGCCGTTCGTCCCGAAGGCGACGAGCACGCTCAGCCTGATCTTCCACGCCCCGGTGCTGCCGGAGCTGCCGGCCCGTTCCGAGCGCGAGCACGACCGTGACCGCGGCGACCGGTACGACCGTTCCGACCGCCCCGAGCGTTCCGGACGCGGCTCCCGCTCCGGCCGGAACGACCGGTACGACCGTTCGGACCGGTACGAGCGCGACGAGCGTGACGACCGCGACGACCGCGACGACCGACCGGCGCGCGACGACCGCGTCGAGCGTTCGGACCGTTCGGACCGCTGGGACGACGAGGACCGCGAGGAGCAGGGTGGCAGCCGCCGCCGGACCCGCCGCCGGGGGAGCAGCAGCGACCGCGAGCAGGCCGAACCGCGCCGCCGCGAGCCCGAGCTGATCACCGAGCCGCAGCGCATCAAGGGCTCCACGCGCCTCGAGGCGAAGAAGCAGCGCCGCCGTGACGGCCGTGACGCCGGACGCCGTCGCCAGGTCGTGACCGAGGACGAGTTCCTCGCACGCCGCGAGAGCGTCGACCGCCAGATGATCGTCCGGTCGAGCTCCTCGACCATCGAGATCGGCGTGCTCGAGGACAACGTCCTCGCCGAGCACTACGTCACCAAGTCGCAGAACGTGTCGCTGATCGGCAACGTCTACCTCGGCAAGGTGCAGAACGTCCTGCCGTCGATGGAGGCCGCCTTCGTCGACATCGGCCGCGGTCGCAACGCCGTCCTCTACGCCGGCGAGGTCGACTGGAACTCCGTCGACACCAGCCACGGCCGTCGCATCGAAGCCGCGCTCAAGCCGGGCGACAAGGTCCTCGTGCAGGTCACGAAGGACCCGGTCGGCCACAAGGGTGCGCGCCTGACCAGCCAGGTGTCCCTGCCGGGCCGCTACCTGGTCTACGTGCCGAACGGCTCGATGAACGGGATCTCCCGCAAGCTGCCGGACACCGAGCGTGCGCGTCTCAAGAAGATCCTCAAGGAGGTCCTCCCCGAGCACGCCGGCGTCATCGTGCGCACCGCGGCCGAGGGCGCCACCGAGGACCAGCTGACGCGCGACGTGCAGCGCCTCACCAGCCAGTGGGAGGCCATCGAGAAGAAGGTCCAGAGCGGCCAGGCGCCGGTCATGCTGCACTCCGAGCCCGACCTGCTCGTGAAGATCGTCCGTGACGTCTTCAACGAGGACTTCACCAAGCTCATCATCGACGGCGAGTCCGCCCGCGAGACGATCGACGAGTACCTGTCGGCCGTCGCGCCGGACCTCAAGGACCGCGTCGAGCTCTACCAGGGCCCGGACTCGTTCGAGGAGCACCGGATCAACGAGCAGATCGAGAAGGCGCTCGACCGCAAGGTCTGGCTGCCCTCCGGTGGTTCGCTCGTGATCGACCGCACCGAGGCCATGACGGTCGTCGACGTGAACACCGGCAAGTTCGTCGGCTCCGGGGGCAACCTCGAGGAGACGGTCACGAAGAACAACCTCGAGGCAGCCGAGGAGCTCGTCCGTCAGCTGCGTCTGCGCGACATCGGCGGCATCATCGTCGTCGACTTCATCGACATGGTGCTCGAGGAGAACCGGGACCTCGTGCTCCGTCGTCTCATGGAGTGCCTGAGCCGCGACCGGACCAAGCACCAAGTGGCCGAGGTCACCTCGCTCGGTCTCGTCCAGATGACCCGCAAGAAGATCGGTGTCGGTCTGCGCGAGTCGCTCGACGAGGTCAACGCCAAGGTCAACGACAACAACGCCGACCCGGGCCCGACCAAGGGTCGTCGCAAGCCCCGCGGCGGGAACGGCAACGGCAACGGGAACGGCACTGCCCCCGCGGCCGAGCCGAAGGCGTCGCAGGCGCACCAGATCACGGACGACGTGAAGCACGCGCTGTCCCGGATCGCCGCGTCGACGATCCCGCACGAGGAGTCCGACGTGCCGGTCACCGGCATCGCCGGTGCCGCGTCGCCGGTGTCGCCGGTCACGCCCACGTCGCCGGTCGCCCCCGCGGCCGAGGCGCCGAGCGAGTCGACCGGTGGCTCGAAGCGTCGACGTCGTCGTGGCAGCCGTGCCGGTGACGCACCGCAGGCGAGCACCGGTGCGCAGCAGGCCTCGGGCGACAGCCAGCAGGCGCAGCAGGCCCCGGAGGCTCAGGAGACGCAGCACGCGCCGCTCGAGACGCCCGCTCCGGAGGTCGTGCTCCCCGCGACGACGACGGGTGTCCACACGCGGTCCACGCGATCCGAGTCCGCACCGGCGGAGTCCTCGTCGGCGCAGCGGTCCGCTGCCGCCGCCGAGCAGCCGGCTGCCGCGCCCAAGGAGCGCCCCGCCGGTCGCCGTCGGGTCAGCTCGTCGGCCCCGGTCACGCCGGCCGACACGACGGTCGCCATCCTCGACATCCCGGTGGGGGTCGCCAAGCGCGAACCGCGTCGGGTGAGCGAGGAGGCTGCGGAGTCGCTCCTGGACTCGGTGCTGCAGGCACTGCCGGAGCCGAAGCAGCCCGGTCAGGGTCGTGCGCGGTCGCGTCGCGTCTCGTCGGGCAGCATCAGTGCCCCGGCGAACCCGACGGACACCGAGGGCGACGGCACCGTCATCCTCGGGCAGTGATGTGACGGACGAGCAGCGTCCGACCGGTCGTGGCCCGGCTGCGGGTCACGACCGGTCCGGATCCGGCTGGGGTGCCGTGCCGCCGCGCGCGGTGCCCCCGCCGGGGCCGTCCGGGTCCCGCTCGGTCCGTGTGCCCGTCGTGGCGCCCGGGGTCTCCACCCTGGCGACGACGGGTGCCGCCCTCACGGTGGTCAGCGTCGTCCTGGTCGAGTTCCTGGCGGGACTGATCGGCCTGGTCGGCACGAGCACGATCGTCGGGCCGTTCCGGAGCCACGGCGGGACGAGCCTGGTCGAGGCGTTCGTGCAGAACGTCTTCGTCGCCCGGTTCCCGTTCTGGCTGGCGGCCTTCCTGGTGCTGGTGTTCCTGGTGCCGGTGGTGCCCCGTGCGCCGCTGCCCGTCGTGCTCCTGCGCGCCGTCCTGGCGGGCGCTGCGGGCACCGTGGCGCTGGCCCTGGTCGGCATCACCACCGGGGCGTACGGCGCCGTCCAGCAGCGGGGCCAGGGCGCCGGGCTCGGTCGACTGCTCGTGGAGGCCGTCACCACGCCGCTGCAGCTCGGGCTGCCGATGACCCTGATGCTCGTCGGCTCGGCGACGGCCGCGTGGCTGTGGCTCGGGCGACACCCGCGCTGACGCCTGCACTGCCGCACCGCGACGCCCGCGCTGCCGCACCGCGACACGCCGGTCCGGGGAGTCCGCGGAACCCGACTTGCCCGGCAGGTCGTTGTCGGTGGTCAGTGCTCCGTGCGGGACGGCTTCCGCTTGTCGCGCTGGGGTACCCGCAGTCCGCTGGCGATCAGGCGCAGCACCAGTTCCCGCCCGGTCACGGCCGAGGCCCCGGAGGCCACCAGTTCGGCGTAGCGGTCCTGCGGCACGTCGTAGTGGTCGTGGTCGAACGCACGCCGCGGGACACCAGCCCGGTCGGCGAAGGCGTGCAGCTCGTCGTAGGATGAGTCACTGACCAGGTGTGACCAGAGCGTGTCGTGCGCGGGCCAGGCCGGGGGATCGATCAGCACGGTCATCCCTCGATCGTACGCGTGTCGGCGTTTGACCCGCCTGGTCGGATCGAGTATTCTCGATCCCTGGTGTCAGCGGGCCGTTCTGCCTGCGTCGCCGATCGTCCCGGGGTCACTCAGGACGCTCGCGCAGAAGTGGGCACCCGAGACTTCCCTCAAGCAGAGTTACGTAAGGATTCCACGTGGTTTACGCAGTAGTGCGCGCCGGCGGCCGTCAGGAGAAGGTCGAGGTCGGCTCGATCATCACCATCGACCGGATCAAGGCCGACGACAATGGCAACATCGACCTCGCGCCGGTGCTCCTCGTGGACGGGGACAAGATCACCTCCGCCGCGGCCGAGCTCGCGAACGTGACGGTCACCGCCGAGGTCCTGGCCGACCTCCGCGGCCCGAAGGTCGTCATCCAGAAGTTCAAGAACAAGACCGGTTACAAGAAGCGCCAGGGCTTCCGCGCGGACCTCACGCGCGTCAAGGTCACCAAGATCGCATAGGCGGGAGACAGACATGGCACACAAGAAGGGTGCGAGTTCCACTCGCAACGGTCGCGACTCGAACGCCCAGCGCCTCGGCGTGAAGCGCTTCGGTGGCGAGGTCGTCAACGCCGGTGAGATCATCATCCGGCAGCGCGGTACGCACTTCCACCCGGGCGCCAACGTCGGCCGCGGTGGCGACGACACGCTGTTCGCCCTCTCGGCCGGTGCGGTCGAGTTCGGCACCAAGGGTGGCCGCAAGGTCATCAACATCGTCAACGCGTAGTCGCTGACGACGAGCTTCACCGGGAGGGGCAGGCCGCGTGCCTGCTCCTCCCTTGCTTTTCCCCGCAACAACAACAGGAGTGACCCATGGCGACGTTCGTCGACCGCGTGACGCTGCACCTCTCAGCAGGCAACGGCGGCAACGGCTGTGTGTCCGTCCGTCGCGAGAAGTTCAAGCCCCTTGCAGGCCCCGACGGCGGCAACGGCGGTGACGGCGGTGACATCGTCCTCGTCTCCGACCCGCAGGTCACCACGCTGCTCGGCTACCACCGCTCGCCGCACCGCTCCAGCCGCAACGGTCAGCCCGGCATGGGCGACCACCGCAGCGGGGTCAGCGGCGACACGCTCGAGCTGCCCGTCCCCGTCGGCACGGTCGTGTACGACGAGAGCGGTGACGTGCTCGCGGACCTCACCGAGCCCGGCATCCGCGTCGTCGTCGGCCCCGGCGGCCAGGGTGGCCTCGGCAACGCCGCGCTCGCGACCACGAAGCGCAAGGCCCCGGGCTTCGCACTGCTGGGCACCCACGGCTGGAGCGGTGACGTCAGCCTCGAGCTGAAGACCATCGCCGACATCGCCCTGGTCGGGTACCCGAGTGCCGGCAAGTCCTCGCTGATCGCCGCGATCTCGGCCGCCAAGCCGAAGATCGCCGACTACCCGTTCACGACGCTGACCCCGAACCTCGGCGTCGTCGAGTCGGGCAGCACGCGCTTCACCGTCGCCGACGTCCCGGGTCTGATCGAGGGTGCCTCGGAGGGCAAGGGCCTCGGCCTCGAGTTCCTGCGTCACGTCGAGCGCTGCGAAGCCCTGCTGCACGTGATCGACTGCGCCACGCTCGACAACGGCCGCGACCCGATCAGCGACCTCGACGTGATCCTCCACGAGCTCGAGCAGTACCCGGTCCCCGAGGGTCAGGTCCCGCTGCTCGAGCGCCCGCAGCTCATCGCGCTCAACAAGATCGACGTGCCGGACGCCGCCGAGCTCGCCGCGTTCGTCACGGCGGAGTTCGAGTCCCGCGGCTACCGCGTGTTCCCGATCTCCACGGCGTCGCACAAGGGTCTGCGCGAGCTCACCTTCGCCCTGGCCGACGTCGTCGAGAAGGCCCGCACCGAGCGCGCCGCCGAGCCCGCGGTCGAGCGCATCGTGCTCCGTCCGAAGGCCGTCGACGAGAAGCCCTTCACGGTGCGTGCCGAGGGCGGCGAGGAGCACCGCTTCTACCGCGTCCGTGGCGGCAAGCCCGAGCGCTGGGTGCAGCAGACCGACTTCACCAACGAAGAGGCGATCGGCTACCTGGCCGACCGGCTCGCCAAGCTCGGGGTCGAGGACGGTCTGTTCAAGGCCGGAGCCGTCGCCGGGTCCACCGTGGTCATCGGTGGCGAGGGCGGCATGATCTTCGACTGGGAGCCGACCCTGACCTCCACCGCGGAACTCATCACGAGCGCCCGCGGGACGGACTCCCGACTCGACCTCAACGCCCGCCCCACGCGCAACGAGCGTCGTTCGGACTACTTCGAGCGGATGGACGCCAAGGCCGCCGCTCGTGCCGAGCTCGAGCAGGAGCGCATCGCCGGCCTCTGGGCAGACGACGACGCCGCAGCCGACCCGGTCGAGCAGACGACGTCCGAGCGCGACTGAGCACGTGGCCGGACCGAACACCGGGGCGAGCTCGGACACCGTGCCCGGACCGAGCACCGTCGTGGAGCGCGCGGACATCCCGCGCGCCCGCCGGATCGTCGTGAAGGTCGGGTCGTCCTCGGTCAGCGGCGACAACGCGTCGCAGATCGGTCCGCTCGTCGACGCCCTGGTCGGCGCCTACCGCCGGGGCACCGAGGTCGTGTTGGTCTCCTCCGGCGCCATCGCCACCGGGTTCCCGTTCCTGGGGCTCGAGGGGCGTCCGGAGGACCTCGCCACGCAGCAGGCCGCAGCAGCGACCGGGCAGGCGGTACTGGTCTTCCGGTACCAGAAGGAACTCGACCGGCACGGGGTGACCGCAGCGCAGGTCCTGCTCACCGCGGGCGACCTGCAGAACCCCACGCACCGGGTGAACGCCCGACGGGCGATGAACCGGCTGCTCGAACTGCGGGTGCTGCCGATCGTGAACGAGAACGACACCGTCGCCACCCACGAGATCCGGTTCGGCGACAACGACCGGCTCGCGGCGCTCGTGGCCCGACAGGTCGAGGCAGACGCCCTGGTGCTGCTCTCCGACGTCGAGGCCCTGTACACGAAGCCGCCGGAGCAGCCCGGCGCCACCCGCATCGACGAGGTCCCCTTCGGCGACGAACTCGCCGGGGTCACCTTCGGGTCGATCGGGGCAGCCGGGGTGGGCACCGGGGGAGCCGGCACCAAGGTCGCCGCGGCCCGCCTCGCGGCCGAGGCCGGCACGTCCGTCCTCGTCACGGCCACCGCGCTCGTCGAGCGCGCGCTCGGTGGCGAGCACGTCGGCACCTGGTTCCGGGCCGCACCACGCGCCTGACGCTGGCTGCACGGCGGACGGGAGGCACGCCTCCCGTCCGACACGGACCGCTGACCTAGGATCGGGTCATGTCGCTCACCGCTCCCGCGCAGGCCCATGCGGCCACGCCCCTCGTCGACACGCTGACGGCCGCCCGGGCCGCCTCGACGGTGCTGGCGACCACGCCGACGGCCGGCAAGGACGCCGCCCTGCGGGCGATCGCGCTCGAACTGCGTGCCGCCACGGCGGAGATCGTCACCGCGAACCACGAGGACCTGGTCGCGGGGGAGGACAGCGGGCTCAGCTCGGGTCTGATCGACCGGTTGCGGCTCGACGTCGACCGGGTGGACGCACTGGCGGACGCGGTCGAGCACGTGGTGGGGCTGACCGACCCGGTGGGGGAGCACGTCCGCGGCTCGGTGCTGCCGAACGGACTGCAGCTCGCGCAGGTCCGCGTGCCCTTCGGCGTCGTCGGGGCCATCTACGAGGCGCGCCCGAACGTCACGGTGGACATCGCGGCCCTGGCGCTGAAGTCCGGCAACGCGGTGGTCCTCCGAGGCGGGTCGGCAGCGCAGCGCACGAACGCGGTGCTCGTCCGTCGGATCCAGGACGCGATCGCCTCGGTGGGCCTCCCACGGGAGCTCGTGCAGACGATCGACCCGCTCGGACGCGCCGGAGCGACCGAACTCATGCGTGCCCGCGGACTGGTCGACGTGCTCATCCCGCGGGGAAGTGCCTCGCTCATCCAGACCGTCGTCACCGAGTCGCAGGTCCCCGTCATCGAGACCGGTGCCGGCGTCGTGCACGTCTTCCTCGACCAGTCCGCATCCCTCGAGCGGTCCGTCGACATCGTCCTCAACAGCAAGGTGCAGCGACCGAGCGTGTGCAACGCCCTCGAGACGCTGCTGGTGCACGAGCGGGCGGCCGAGCGCCTCCTGCCGGTGCTGGCCGACCGTCTCCGCGCCGCCGGGGTGACCCTGCGGGGCGACGACGCCACCCGGACGATCGTGCCCGGGGTGCTGCGGGCCACCGAGGCCGACTGGGCGACCGAGTCGATGGACCTCGACCTGTCGATCCGCGTCGTCCCCGACGTCGACGCGGCGATGGCGCACATCGCCCAGTGGTCGACGCACCACACCGAGTCGATCGTCACCAACGACGTCGACACGGCCGAGCACTTCCTGGCCGGGGTGGACTCCGCCGTGGTGATGGTGAACGCGTCGACGCGGTTCACCGACGGCGGGGAGTTCGGGTTCGGCGCCGAGGTCGGCATCTCCACGCAGAAGCTGCACGCCCGGGGCCCGATGGGGCTGCCCGAACTCACGAGCACCAAGTGGCTCGTGCGCGGGCAGGGACACATCCGCGGCTAGGATGGTCCGGAGTCTTCCTCGATCGATCGGAGCACTGCCAGATGTCACTCCTCGCTGAGGCCGCAGAACACGCGGCCGGCGTCCCCGCGATCGTCTTCCCGATCGTCGCGGCCTGCGTCTTCACCCTCCTCGGCTTCGTCACGTGGAGCTTCCGCGACGTCGCCTACCGCCACTCGCACAAGTTCCAGGCCACCCGGCAGCACGAGACCGGTGTGGACGAGTTCGGCCACTCGAAGATCTGATCCGCCACCCGATGCTCGAGAGCACGGGTCGGCCGCGCATCGGGGTGATGGGCGGGACGTTCGACCCGATCCACCACGGTCACCTCGTGGCAGCGTCCGAGGTCGCCAAGCACTTCGACCTCGACGAGGTCGTGTTCGT
Source organism: Curtobacterium sp. APC 4022 (assembly GCF_030407555.1). Taxonomy (NCBI): domain Bacteria; kingdom Bacillati; phylum Actinomycetota; class Actinomycetes; order Micrococcales; family Microbacteriaceae; genus Curtobacterium; species Curtobacterium sp. APC 4022. Next base: position 35,486 of record NZ_JASDDD010000019.1, on the reverse strand, counting down.
ACCGACCGGCCAGCCGTACATGAAGTCCGGCGTGACGGATGCCGAACACCGGTACCTGATGACCGTGATCGCCACCGCGGCGAACCCGATGTTCACGGTCAGCCGCGTCGACATCGACCGGCCCGGACCGACCTACACGGTGGACACCCTGCAGGACCTCCACGAGCAGCGGCCCGACGCCCAGCTCGTCTTCATCTCCGGGGCGGACGCCGTCCAGCAGATCGTCGACTGGAAGGACCACGACGGCCTCTGGGACCTCGCGCACTTCGTCGCCGTGACCCGGCCCGGCCACCAGCTGAGCATCACCGGACTCCCAGAACGGGACGTTAGTGTGCTCGAGGTCCCCGCGCTGGCGATCTCCTCGACCGACTGCCGTGACCGGGTACGGAGCGGGTCCCCCGTCTGGTACCTCGTGCCCGACGGTGTCGTCCAGTACATCTCGAAGCACCATCTGTATCGGAGCGTTGCATGAGTCCGTCCGACGCGCAGCCGCCGCTGTCGCGGCGTCAGATGCGTGAGCGCGAGCGCGCCGCCTCTGGCGGTGCCCAGCCCGTGACGCCGCCGCCGACCGTCGCCGCCGCCTCCACCACGCCGGAGGCCCGTCGTCGCCCCGGCTCCCACGTCGCCCCCGGTGCGGCCTCGGCCGCTCAGGCGGCACCGCGATCCGCGGGTGCCGCGACCGGTGTGTCCGACGTTCCCCCGGCCTCCGCGACCGAGATCGTCCCCGGCACGGGCGGGATGTCCCGTCGGCAGCTGCGGCTGCTGCGTGAAGCGCAGCAGCAGGGTGGCCGTCCGGTCCCGCTGCAGAACCCGACGCCGCAGTCGTCCGACCGCACCGTGCAGGACGTCCTCGGCACGCTGACGGACCCGTCCGCCGCGCCCGCTCCGGACGCGCAGGTGCCGCCGCTGTCGACCCCGGTCGAAGCGGCAGCCGCTGGCATCGGCGCGCAGTCGTCCCTCGTGCCGTTGACGGTCGACGGGCCGACGGACGACCTGGTTCACGGGGACCGGGCCGACGAGGACCGGGCTGACGAGGACCGGGCTGACGAGGACCGGGCCGACACCGACACCGATGCCGACTCGCGCGTCGACTCCGACTCGCTCGCCGGATCTGACGAGACTGCGGTCGACGCCGAGCCGTCCGTCGCTGCGACTGATGCTGCACCGGCGGACGTCGACTCCGATGACGACGCGGCCCCGGCGATCGAGGACGACGAGCCCTCGCACTGGCAGGACCCGAACCCCGAGATCTCGCACCTCGAGCCCGCCGCCGTCGAGCAGGCCACCGAGGCCGACGGCTCCCCGGACGCCATCGAGCCCCTCGAGGAAGCCGCTGCGCACGGCGAAGAGCCGCGTCAGCACCGCACGACCTGGGCCCCGCACGACGCCGACCCCGACGCGATCATGGCGGCGACCGATGACGTCGCCGCGCCCGCCACCGACCTGCCCGCAGCGGCCCCCGGTGTGTTCCCGCTCGACCTCGACGACGACGACACGAATGAGGTGCCGGTCGTGGTGCCCGCGGACGCCCCCGTCTCGCGACCGTCGTCCGCGGCGCAGCCCGGGTCGACCCCCCGCCCGACGTCCGCCGACGCCCCGCGCGAGCCGAAGCCCGTGACGACGGCCTTCCAGCCGCCGGCCGGCCACTGGTCGACCTTCGCGCACGACTCCAACGACGCCGAGGTGCACGACGAGGAGACCGGCACCCGCCGCGTCGCCGAGTCGCACACGAACGCGCTGATCCTGCCGAACTCGGCGCTGGCCGACCCCACCGGTGCGTTGAACGCCACCGGCGAGGTCATCCTCACCGGGTCGATCGACCTGCCCTCCTCGCTGTCCTCGACCGGGTCACACCGGCCGATCGACGGCGCCGAGGTCGACCGCCTCCTCGAGCAGCACGACGAGCAGCCCGACACGGACGCCAGCCCGGTCCGAGCGAGCCGTGCCGTGTCGAGCCACACGTCGACGCGCCAGGTCGTGCTCGCCGCCGCCAAGCCGAAGGACTCGAAGACGCCGGTCGTGCTGGCCGTCGCCGCGAGTGCCGTCGGCGTGGTCGCGGCCGGTGTCATCGTCGTCGCCCTCGTCGCGACGAACTTCTTCGGCTCCTGAGCGAGCCCGGAACACCCACGACCAGCTCGGACCGTCTGGCCCCCACACCAGCCACGGTCTGGCCTATGATCGTGACCCATCATGAACATCCAGGCGACCGCGTCGGGATGACCACCGGAAGGAATCCGTGACCGCCTCCGCTCGCGCACTCGAACTGACGCAGATCGCCGCTCAAGCGGCGGACTCCAAGCAGGCCGAGGACCTCGTCGCCCTCGACGTCACCCGACCGCTCCAGCTCACCGACGTCTTCCTGCTCGCCACCGGCCGGAACGAGCGCAACGTGCTCGCCATCGCCGACGAGATCGAAGACCGTCTGCTCCAGGCGGGCGCCAAGCCGCTGCGTCGTGAAGGCCGGAGCGAGGGCCGCTGGGCGCTCATCGACTTCGGGGACATCGTCGTGCACGTCTTCCACGAGGAAGAGCGTCAGTACTACTCCCTCGAGCGTCTCTGGTCGGACTGCCCGGTCATCCCGCTCGAGCTGCCGGCCGACCAGGCGCAGGCTGCCGAACAGTCGGCCTGACACCGGCCACCAGCGCGACGCGCCCGGGTGGCGGTGACGATTTCGTCACCCGGTGTTCGCGTGGTGTACGCTGTACTGGTGCCTCCGGGGAACCGGAGGAACACGAACTGGCCTTCTGGTCAGCCGTTCTGGGTCTGTGGCGCAGCTGGTAGCGCACCTGCATGGCATGCAGGGGGTCAGGGGTTCGAGTCCCCTCAGATCCACCAGGACCAGGAAGCCCCGGCACTCATCGAGTGCCGGGGCTTCCGTCGTTCCGGAGCCGGTGTCCGGCTCGGGGCTCGACCCCGCGGTGCCGATACGCTGAGCGCATGAGCAGCGCTGCACCCCGGTCCGGAACCCAGACGTCCATCGCCGCCGGCGGGTACACCGCCGACATCGCGAGCGTCGGAGCCACCCTGCGGGCACTGCGGCACGACGGCCGAGACCTCGTCACCACGTTCGACGCCGACGAGGTCCGCCCGGTCTTCCGTGGAGCCGTCCTCGCACCGTGGCCGAACCGCGTCGTCGACGGCCGGTACACCTTCGACGGGGTCGAGCAGGAGCTGGCGCTGACCGAGCCGAAGCGGTCGCACGCCCTGCACGGGCTCGTGGCCTGGACCGACTTCGCCGTGCTCGAACAGGACGCCGACCGGGTCGTCCTCACGACCACCGTGCAGCCGCAGGAGGGTTACCCCGCTCGTGTCGAGGTCCGGGTCGAGTACCGCCTGGACGCCGACGGCCTGCACACCACCATCACCGGCACCAACACCGGGGACGACCGTGCTCCGTGGGGGACCGGCCCGCACCCCTACCTGGTCGCCGGCGCCGGCACGGTCGACGACTGGACACTGACGCTCCCCGCAGCCGAGGTGCTCGAGGTCACCGAGGACCGGCTCATCCCGACCGAGCTGGTGCCCGTGCACGACGAGTTCGACCTCCGCCAGCCGACGCCCATCGGCAGTCGCTTCATCGACCACGCCTTCACCGGCTTCGACCGCGACGCCGACGGCACCGCCGCCATCACCGTGACCGCGGCCGACGGGCACGGCGTCCGGGTCGGCTTCGGCACCGACTGCGGGTGGGCCCAGGTGCACACCGCCGACCACGTCGTCCCCGAGTACCACCGCTCCGGACTGGCCGTCGAGCCGATGACGTGCGCCCCGAACGCCTTCAACGCCGACGCCTTCGCCGGTGACGTCGACGCCGGCCTCGTCGTGCTCGAGCCCGGTGCCGCGCACGCCGCCACATGGACGATCTCGGCGGTCTGAGCGCCACGCCGGACCGTCCCGTGGGCTCGCCGCGGATCGTCGTCCAGCGCCTCGCCGACGTCCCCGACCTCGGGGAGCTGGCCGCTGGCAGCGCCGGGGACCTCGTCTGGCTCGACTCGGCGCTGCCGGCCGGCGCACCCCCGGCAGCGTCACGCCGTGCGGCCTGGTCGGTCCTGGCGGTGTCGGACGGCCCCTTCGCCGCGCGACTCCGGCATCAGGACCGGATCGCCCACGTCACGGTGTCCGAGCTGGCCGCCCGGTGGTTCGGACCGAGCCGGACCGAGGACCGCCCGGCCTTCGCCGTCCTCGACGACCTGCTGCACGCCACGCCGACGCTCGACGAGCCCGTGCCGGGGTGCGCGTTCGCCCTCGGCTGGGTGGGGTTCCTCGGTTACGAACTCGGCCGCGAGGTCGACGGACCCGACCGGACCGCGGACGGACACGCCGACGCCGACCTCCGGTTCGTCGACCGGGCGGTCCTCGTCCACGCGGACGGTCCCGCCTGGGCGATCACGATGGTGGACGACGACGCGCCGACGGCTTCGCGAGCGAACCGCGCGTGGCTCGCGGAGGTGCGCGCGTCGACGACGCGGGACGACGTGCCGGCGGTGCCCCCGGGCCTCCCGGCCGGCGGCGCGACCGACGACGTGGTCGTGGCCGGGCGTGTCCCAGCGGCCAGCGCCGTCCCGGTGGCCGACGGCCGCGTCCGGGAGGCCCGTGGACGCGTCCGCCGCGCCGCCTACGAACTCGCCGTGGACGCGTGCCGACATGAGATCCGCGAGGGCAACGCGTTCCAGGTGTGCCTCACGACCGCCTTCGCGGTGCCCGACCCCGAGCCGGCTGTGCTGTCGGGGTCGTCTGAGTCGTCTGGGTCGCTCGTGCCGTCTGCGCCGCCGAGCCGCGACGACGACCGGTACCTGGCGGAGTACCGACGCGTGCGCGCGGGGGACCCGGTGCCGTTCGGCGCGTACCTGCGCTGGGGTGACCTGCGGATCGCCAGCCGTTCACCGGAACGGTTCCTGCGGATCGACGCGGACGGCGGCGTGCTCGCCGAACCGATCAAGGGCACCCGTCCCCGCCACCCGGACCCGGCGACGGACGCGGCGACACGCGCGGAGCTCGCCGGCAGCGCGAAGGACCGCGCCGAGAACGTGATGATCGTCGACCTGCTGCGCAACGACCTGCTGCGGACGGCGCGCCCGGGCACGGTGCACGTGGAGCGGCTCTGCGAGGTCGAGTCGTACGCCAGCGTGCACCAGCTGGTGTCGACGGTCGCCGGGGTGCTGCCGGCGGGGGCCCGACGCGCCCTGGTGGTGCGGGCCGCGTTCCCGCCGGGGTCGATGACCGGCGCACCGAAGCGCAGCGCGACGGCGATCGCGGACCGCCTGGAGGGCGCGCCACGCGGGGTCTACTCGGGGGTGATCGGGTACTTCTCGGCGAGTGGGGCGGTCGATCTGTCGGTGGCGATCCGGACACTGGTGACGGTCCTCCGGCCCGACGGCAGCGTACGGAGGCGGTCGCTCGGCGCCGGTGGTGCGGTGACGTGGTCCTCCACCGCGGCGGACGAGGCGGACGAGGTCGAGACGAAGACCCGATCGGTGCTCGGCGGGGTCGGGGCCGCAGCACACTGGCAGTCCGACCCTCCTGAACTGTCGAACGCGTGTTCGACCGGTTGTCCACCGGATGTCGGTGCCGGTTGACATGATCGAACACATGTTCGAATATGAGGGCATGCAGACGGCGGCGGCACTCCGGTCGCCCGATGAGCGAGGCGACCGCGGACGCGGGGACCTGGAGCACATCGGGCGGAACGGTGCTGCTCGGGACGGTGCTGGTGTGCGTGCTGGTGCTGGTGCTGCGGGTGTGCGTGCTTCCGACCACGTCAGTGCAGCTCGGGCGGCGCTCGACCGGATCACCTCGCTGCGGTCCCGGGTCGCCGACATGGAAGCGACCCGCGTGGACACCGAGGGACTGCCCACGGCGGACGCCCTCGCGCCGCTGTTGCCGGGCGGTGCCATCCGTGCCGGGGGCACGTACTCCGTGCCGGAGTCGGTGCTGCTCGCCCAGACCATGCTGCAGGCGGCCTCCGCGGCCGGAGCCTGGTGCGCCGTGGTCGGGGTGCCGTCCTTCGGTGTCGAAGCCGCAGCGGCGGCCGGCATCGACCTGGACCGACTCGTCCTGGTGCCGGACCCGGGCGACCAGTGGCTGGCGGTCACCGCGGCCCTCGCCGACGTCGCCCAGATCGTCCTCACCCGGCCGCTCGGCCGGGTGGTGCCCGGTGACGTCGCCCGGCTCTCCGCTCGACTGCGACAGCGCGGGGCCGCCCTCGTCGCGCTCGGGTCCTGGCCCGGTGCGGACGTCACGCTGCGCGTCACCGAGTCGCACTGGAGCGGCATCGGCCAGGGGCACGGCTACCTCACCGAACGGCGGGTGACCGTCACGGCATCCGGTCGTGCCGGAGCCGTCCGGCCGACGAGCACGGAGCTGCTGCTGCCCGCGGCGGACGGTTCGGTCCGCGCGGCGGTCCCGGTGGCGGCCTCGGCCGGTGCACGGGTCCTGCGTCCCGTGGCGGTGGCCTCGTGAGCCCCCGCGGACGCCGGGCGTTGGCCGCCGGACCGCGTGGCGGTGCCGTGCTGCCGGGTGCCGGAGGGTCCCGAGCCGGGCTGCCCGGGGTGGGGCTGCCCGGCTCGGGGGCCGTCCGGGCCGATGCGCTCAGCCGCGGTGCCGGTCTCCCCGAACCCCCGCCGACCCGGACGATCGTGCTCTGGTGCCCGGACTGGCCCGTCATCGCGGCCGCCCGGGCCGCCGGTGCACCGCCGGAGCAGCCGTTCGCCCTGATCGCGAAGGGCCTGGTCTTCGCGAGCTCCGCCTCGGCACGCCAGGTCGGGGTGGTGCGTGGTCTGCGGGTCCGCGAAGCGCAGGCGCGCTGCACCGACCTCGTCACGCAGCCCTACGACGACGCCCTCGACCACCGGGCCTTCGAACCGGTCATCCGCGCGATCGAGGCCGCAGCACCCGGGGTCGAGGTCCTGCGCCCCGGGACGATCGCGCTCCGTGCCCGCGGACCGGCGCGCTACCACGGTGGTGAGCGGGCAGCGGCGACCATCCTGGCCGGCATCGCCGCCGACCACGGGGCCCCCGGTGTGCGAGCCGGTGTGGCGGACACCCCGTTCGCGGCGGAGCAGGCAGCCCGGGCACGGCCGACCCGCCCGGGGGAGCGCGTCCGGATGGTGCCGGTCGGCGGATCGGGCTCGTTCCTCGCACCGCTGCCGCTCGGTGTGCTCGGCGACCCCGACCTGGCGATGGTGCTCGGGCGCCTCGGCCTGACCACGCTCGGCGACTTCGCCGCGCTCACCGACGAACAGGTGCGCGACCGCTTCGGCGTGCCCGGGGCGTTCCTGCACCGGCTCGCCGGCGGCCGTGATCCGCGTGAGGTCTCCGCGCGGGACGTCCCGCCCGACCTCGAGGTCCAGGCGTCCTTCGAGCCGCCCCTCGACCGGGCCGACCAGATCGCGTTCGCCTTCCGCCGTTCCGCCGACGAGTTCGCGGCGAAGCTCCGGGCGGCGGGGCTCGTGGCGACGACCATCCGCGTGGGCATCGTCGACGAGCGGGACGTCCTGCTCGAACGGGTCTGGGCGCACCCGCGGTGGTTCGACGCCGCCGACGTGGTGGACCGGGTGCGCTGGCAGCTCGCGGGCGGGGTCGACCCCACCGGGCTCGAGGCGCCGGTGACCACGGTCGTGCTCGAACCGGTCGCGGTGGACGACCTGGCGAACCACGAGCGCGGGCTCTGGGGCTCCGGACCGGACGAACGGGTCCACCACGGGTTGGCCCGCGTGCAGGGCATGGTCGGACACGACGGGGTCGTCACACCCCGCATCGGCGGCGGCCGCACCCTGGCCGAACGCATCGTGCTCGTGCCGTGGGGCGACGCCCCGGCCGGTGGCGAGCGCGCGCTGGCCGTGGTGCGGGACCGCCCGTGGCCCGGCAAGCTGCCGGGCCCGCCACCGGCGACGGTCCTCGAACGACCCCGCCCGGTGGACGTCGTGGCGGCGGACGGCGGGTCCGTGGACGTCGACGACCGCGGCACCCTGACCGGCGAACCCGAACGGTTCCGCTCCGACGGCGACCGCGGGGGGCGGTTCTCCGCCGTCACGGCCTGGGCCGGTCCCTGGCCGCTCGTCGTGCGCTGGTGGGAGTCCGGCGGACGACGACTGCACCGGCTGCAGCTCGTGGACGACGACGGGCGGGCCTGGTACCTGGTCCTCGCCGACCACCGCTGGTGGGCAGAGGCGATCGCGACGTGAAGGACGGTTCCTGATGGGGTACAACAACCCGCCGATCCCGTGGTCGCAGTTCGAGCGCGCCCTCTCGGACAAGCGCAGCCCCGGCACGACCCCCGAGGGCGACGGCGGTGACAGCCCGGCCTGGTCACGGAAGCGCGCACCGTACCGGCCGACGGACCTCGCGACCCCGGACGCACCGCCGGCCGTCCCGTACGCCGAACTCCACGCGCACTCGACCTTCAGCTTCCTGGACGGCGCGAGCCCGCCGGAGCACCTGCTGGAAGAGGCAGCACGCCTGGGCCTGCACGGACTGGCGATCACCGACCACGACGGCTTCTACGGGGCCGCCCGGATGGCCGAGGTCGCCGAGACGTACCCGAGCATCACCACCGTCTACGGCGCCGAACTGTCGCTCGGGCTCACCGAGCCGCAGAACGGCGTCCCCGACCCCGAGGGCTCGCACCTGCTGCTGCTGGCCGACGGGCAGGACGGGTACCACCGGATGGCCGGCGCGGTGACGGCTGCGCACCTCGCCGCGGGGTCCGAGAAGGGTCGGCCGCGGTACGACCTCGACGACCTGGCGGAACGCTCGGGCGGGCGGTGGCGGGTGCTCACCGGCTGTCGGAAGGGCAGCGTCCGCCAGGCCCTCGAGCGCGGCGGTGAGAGCGCGGCCGAACAGGCCCTCCGCGCGCTGCTGGACCGGTTCGGCACCGGCAACGTGGTGGTCGAGCTGTCGGACCACGGCGACCCGCTCGACAGCGCCCGGAACGACGTCCTCGCCCTCCTGGCCGACCGGCACGCGCTGCCCGTCGTGGCGACCGGCAACGTCCACTACGCCACCCCGGACCGGTTCCCGGTCGCGACCGCCCTCGCCGCGGTCCGGGCCCGCCGCAGTCTCGACGAGATCGACGGGTGGTTGCCCGCCGCCGACACCGCGCACCTGCGCTCCGGTGCCGAGATGGCGCGGCGGTTCGCACGGTGGCCCGGTGCGGTCGAGCGGAGCGTGGAACTCGCCGACGAGCTCGGGTTCGCACTGCGGACGGCGAAGCCCGGTCTGCCCGACCTCGACGTGCCGGACGGGCACACCCCGATGAGCTGGCTGCGCGACCTCACCTGGCGCGGGGCCCGCCGGTTCTACCCGGGTGACGCCGACGGGGTCGACGCACACAAGCGGGAGCGCATCGAACGCGAACTGTCCGTCATCGAGGACAAGGGCTTCCCCGGGTACTTCCTGATCGTCCGCGACATGGTGCAGTTCGCCCGCAGCCGGGGGATCCTCTGCCAGGGGCGCGGGTCGGCGGCGAACTCGGCGGTCTGCTTCCTGCTCGAGATCACCGCCGTCGACTCGATCCGGTACGGCCTGCCGTTCGAACGGTTCCTGTCGTCGATGCGCGACGAGGAACCCGACATCGACGTTGACTTCGACTCCGACCGGCGTGAAGAGGTGATCCAGTACGTCTACGACAAGTACGGCCGGTTCAACGCCGCACAGGTGGCCAACGTCATCACCTACCGGCCGAAGGGTGCCGTGCGGGACATGGCGAAGGCACTCGGCCACAGCCCCGGGCAGCAGGACGCCTGGTCGAAGCAGGTCGAGCGGTGGGGCTCGGTCACCGAGAGCCAAGACCACGACATCCCGCAGCCCGTGGTCGACCTGGCCCAACAGGTGCTCGGGTTCCCGCGGCACCTCGGCATCCACTCGGGCGGCATGGTCCTGACCGACCGGCCCGTGGGCGAGGTCGTGCCGATCGAGCACGCCCGGATGGACGGCCGAACCGTCCTGCAGTGGGACAAGGACGACTGCGCCTACATGGGGCTCGTGAAGTTCGACATGCTCGGGCTCGGCATGCTCGCCGCACTGCAGTACTCGTTCGACCTGGCGGCGGACCACTGCGGGGAGCGGTGGGACATGCACTCCATCCCGAAGGAAGAGCAGGGCGTCTACGACCAGCTCTGCCGTGCGGACACCATCGGGGTGTTCCAGGTGGAGTCCCGCGCCCAGATGGGCACACTGCCACGGCTGCTGCCCCGACGCTTCTACGACCTGGTCATCGAGGTGGCCCTGGTCCGTCCCGGGCCGATCCAGGGTGGCGCGGTCCACCCGTACATCCGGCGTCGGACCGGCGAGGAACCGGTGACGTACCTGCACCCGGCACTCGAACCGGTGCTGGAACGGACGCTCGGGGTGCCGCTGTTCCAGGAGCAGCTCATGCAGATGGCGATCGCCGTCGGGAACTGTTCCGGCGACGACGCCGACCTGCTCCGCCGGGCGATGGGGTCCAAGCGCGGCCTCGAGAAGATCGACCGGCTGCGGGACAAGCTCTACCGGGGGATGGCGGAGAACGGCATCCACGGCGAGGACGCCGACACCATCTACGCCAAGATCCAGGCGTTCGCGAACTTCGGCTTCGCGGAGAGCCACTCGATCAGCTTCGCGCTCATCGTCTACGCCAGTGCGTGGATGCGCCTGCACTACCCGGGAGCCTTCCTGGCGGCACTGCTCCGGGCGCAGCCGATGGGCTTCTACTCACCCCAGACCCTCGTCGCCGATGCCCGGCGGCACGGCGTCAGTGTGCTGCGGCCGGACATCCTGCGGTCCGAGGTCGACGCCAGCCTCGAACCCGTCGAGGACCAGGACCGGCCCGGCGGCCCTGCCGGTCATGCTCCCGGCGGGCTGGGGGACGCGTGCCTGGCGACGGAGCAGCCGCCGGTGCTGCCCTTCGACCGGGACGCCGCGGACGACACCGCCGCCCACCGTCGGGACGGCGCGTTCGCCGTGCGGCTCGGGTTGGCCGAGGTCGCCTCGCTCGGCCGACGCAGTGCCGAGCGCATCGTGGCCGAACGGCGGGCGAACGGCCCCTTCACCGACATGTCCGACCTGGCACGACGGGTCGGTCTGACGACGGCGCAGCTCGAGGCCCTCGCCGCCGCCGACGCGTTCGAGTCCCTGGGCATCGACCGTCGTGCCGGCATGTGGTCCGCGGCGCAGGCGGCAGCGGAGCGGGCCGACCAACTGCCGGACACCCAGGTCGTCGTGCAGCCGCCGCTGTTCGGGCAGATGACGAGCGGGGACGTCCTGATCGCCGACATGTGGTCGACGGGGATGTCGACCGACGACCACCCGATGGGACACCTCCGGCAGGGGCTGTCGGACCGCGGGGTGCTCAGCGTCGAGGACACCCGGACGGCGGAGACCGGCCGGCGGGTCGAGGTCGGCGGCATCGTCACGCACCGGCAGCGTCCGGCGACGGCGTCGGGGATCACCTTCCTCAACGTCGAGGACGAGTCCGGACTGGTGAACGTCATCTGCAGCGTCGGCGTCTGGGGGAAGTACCGGCGAGTGGCACGTGAGTCGCCGGCGGTCGTCGTGCGGGGGATCCTCGAACGCTCACCGGACGGCGTGGTGAACCTGGTCGCGGACCGGATCGAGCACCTGCCCCTCGCGGTCCGGACCCGGTCCAGGGACTTTCAGTGACCAGCCTTCCAGCGACCAGCCGCCCAGCGACCCGGTTCGCCGAGGCGTGTCAGCGTGCCGGGCTCGGTGTGGTCCGCACCTCCGGGACACGGATGGTGACCTCGAGGCCACCGGCGGGGAGGTTGCGGAGGGTGGCCGAGCCTCCCGCCCGTTCGGCGACGGCCCGGACGATCGCCAGTCCCAGGCCGGAGCCCCCCGGCATCGGGATGCCGGGGGCTGCGTCCGGGTCGCGACGGGACGTGCGGGCCTCGTCCGGCCGGGTGAAGCGGTCGAACGCGACGGGGACGAACGACTCGGGGACACCGGGGCCGTCGTCGGTGATCTGCAGGACCCCCTCGCCGGGTGTGGTCCGCCAGGTGACGACGACGCTGCCGCCGCGGGGGAGCGCGGCGACGGCGTTGCCGGCGGTGTTCGTGACGAGTTGCGCCATCCCGCCGGTGTCGAGCCGGTACTGCGGTTCCACCGTGCCGCCGCCGATGCCCGGGCCCGAGCCGCCGACCGCGACGGGTGGGTCGAGCTCGAAGTCGACGGTGACGTCCTTGGCGCTCGCGATGAGGCGGACGCGGTCGACGGCGGCCATCACCTCGTCGCCGAGGTCCGACCACGCGGTGGCCGTCTCCGTGGCGCCGTCGGCCGATCGGCGTTCCGACTCCTCGATGCGGGACAGGGTGAGCAGGTCGTTGGCGAGCCTCGAGAGCCGGGCGACGCTGGTCTTCGCCCGCTCGATGTGGGCGGCGAGGGCCTGGGCGTCGTCCCCGTCGAGCGAGGCCAGGTCGAGCTGGGTGGTGAGGATCGCGAGCGGGGTGCGCAGCTCGTGGCTGGCGTCGGACACCATCTGCCGTTCCCGCTCGGTGGCCTGGCGGGTGCGGGCGAGGAAGGCGTTCAGGGTCGTGGCGAGGGACGCCAGTTCGTCCTGGGCGGGGCCGACCGGCAGCTCGGCGCGTTCCGGGGCGACGGAGAGTCGTTCGGCCTCGCGACGCATCCGGGTGACGGGACGCAGCGCGGTGGTCGCGAGCACCCAGGACGCGACACCGAAGGCCACCAGGATCGCCAGTCCGGTGACGGACAGCGTCGTGGTGAGGTCGTCGACGACGATCGCCTCGGCCTGGGAGTTGCGGGCGGCGACCACGGTCCAGCGGCCGGCCTGGTTGACGGGGTGCTCGATGACGACGCGGTACTCCGAGTCGCCCACGTCGATGACGGAGGTGCCGGCGGGGGTGGTGCGCAGGCTGCCGAGTGCCTGTTCGAGACGGCCGGGCATCGACGACAGGGTGATGTCACCCGTCGGCGAGACCACGGCGACGAACTGGGCGTTGCCCGGCGGCGAGAGGTTCGGGTCGCTGTCGACCTCGAGCGTGGCGACGTACGGGTCGGTGTCGGCGTCGAGCAGTGTCTCGGTGGCGCGTGCGACGACGCTGACGACCTGCAGCCGCATCACGAGCACGAGCAGCGCGATGACGACGGCTGCGATGACCGTCGACCCGATGGTGATGCGGAGTCGCAGCGACAGCGCGCCCACGGTCCACCGGGGCGGCCGCGCGGGTGCTGCCGCGTCCGACCGCGTCACGCGGTCGTCACGCGCCGATCAGGTCGAGCCGGTAGCCGCGACCCCGGACCGTGCTGATGGCGACGGTGGCCTCCTGCGCGACGAGCTTCTTGCGCAGGTAGGAGATGTACTGCTCGACGACGTTCGGGTCGACGTGCTGCGAGCCGTCCCAGACCTCTTCGAGGATCTTCGGCCGGTCCACGACGGTGCCGACCGAGCGGGCGAGCAGCCGGAGCAGCGCGAACTCGGTGGGGCTCATCGCGACTCGCTGGCCCTTGATGGACACGCGGCGGGCTTCGGAGTCGATGGAGACGTCGCCGACCTCGATGGTGCGGGGGGCGCCGACCGGCTCGCGACGACCGAGGGCGCGGAGCCGGGCGGTCAGTTCGGCGAACGCGAACGGCTTGGTGAGGTAGTCGTCGGCGCCGGCGTCGAGCCCGAAGACCCGGTCGTCGACGGCGTCGCGTGCGGTGACGAGCAGGATCCGGACCGGGTCCTCTCGCTCGCGGACACGTCGTGCGAGTTCGAACCCGGACATGCCGGGCATCATCACGTCGACCACGGCGATGTCGTACGCCTGCTCACCGAGGGCGATCAGCGCCTCGACGCCGTTCTCGACCGCGGTGACGCGGTACCCCTCTGCCGCGAGCCCGCGCTCCATGAGCGCGCGCATCTCGTCATCGTCCTCGACCACCAACAAGCGCATCTGGACCTCCTGCGACCCATCGTGGCACCGAACCGGCTCCGGCGGGCGGATCGGTACCCGCGAGGCCTGAACACCGTCACAGCAGATCCGGGCTCCGGCTGCGCCCTGTGGACAGGTCGAGACCCGTCGGTACTGGCCGATCGCATCGCGTTGCTATGCTCCGGCCCGGACGCTGTACCCGACAGACCGTCCTGTACTTGGGGGCACCATGCACGACCCGGACCATCCGGAGATCGTCCGCTTGCGCGCCGAACTCGACTCCGCCTGGAAGGGCGTCGTCGGCCTCGGCTCGCTCGACGGACCACATCGCGACCGCGTCGTCGCCGACCTGCACACCGCCGTGCCGGACGCAGCGGGGCGCGCTGCGCGTGCCGCCGGCCGGGAGGCGGTGGTCGCCGAGATCCGCCGGTTCGCCGACCTCGACGTGGCCGGCTCCGACCCGTCCTGGCCGGCCGCCGGGGTGTGGGCGGACGTCCTCGAGACGGCACGCCAGGCAGCGTGCGGCATGGACGAACCGGTCCACTGAACCGTCGAACCGGTCTGCTGGCCCGTTCCGCGGCTCGGACCGCTCAGTCGTCCTCGCCGAGCAGTTCCTCGCGTACGCGGCGGACGTCCTCCAGCAGCGCGCCGATGAGCACCCAGTGCCGCGAGTTCGGCCGGACGACGGCGAGCGGCGCCGTCAGTGCGTGCTCGACCGCGGTCTCCTCCGGTCCCTCGGCGAGCTCACCCGGCGTCAACCGGGCGGACTCGACCTGGGCCCCGAGGCGGCGGACGTCCGAGCCGATCCGGGCGACCTCGGTGGCGATCCGGCCGACCATCGGGTCGTCCCGGAGGTCCGGCGCCGTGTTGTCCCGGACGGCGCGGGTCATGCCGGTGACGCGGGTGACGAGGACGCGCAGGTGTTCGGCGACGGCGACGTCCCGTTCGAGGATCGTCCGGTGCCGTCCGCCGCGGGGGTTCATGGCGAGCGAGTCCCGGGCCGAGGTGAGTGCTGCCTCCGTCCGGGCGTGCTGCTGCCGGAGCGCCCGGGCCTGCAGCAGCGCCGCGTGCCACTGCTCGTGGTCCCACCCCTCGGTGAGTCCGACGGCGATGCGCTCGAACGCCGCCGCGGTGTCGCGTGCCAGGCGGGCGACGGCCAGGTGAGCGGGTTCGAGCAGCACCGGCGGCACGATGACGGCGTTCACGACGAGGGCGACGACCGCTCCGATCACGGTCTCGAGGATGCGGTCGGCCGAGTAGTTCGGCGTGACGACCCCGGCGGTGAGCACGAGCATCCCGCTGATGCCGACCTGGGTGGCCGACGTCGGCGTGAGGCGCAGGGCCCAGGCCAGCAGGATCGCCAGGACGACGACGAGCAGCACGATCCACACCGCGTCGCCGAGCAGCAGGTGCACCCCGGTCGCCAGGACCACGCCGAGCAGGACCCCGGCACTGCGCTCCAGGCCCTTCACGAACGACTGGTTGATGCTCGGCTGCACGACGAGCAGGGCGGCGATCGCGGCGAACGTCGGGAACGGTCCCCGGATCAGCAGCTCGCACAGCAGCACCGCCGCGACCACCGCCACCGCGGTCTTCACGACCTGCAGGAAGGGGGTGCGGCTGGAGCTGCGGAGGCGCCTGACCGGGTTCACCCCTCCACGCTAGCCAGGACCCGCACGCCGAGCCGACCGACTACGCCACGAATCCGCGCACACACGGTTGACTGTCGCCGTGTGGCCGAACCATGAGCGCGTCATCCCCGAGGCCTTCGCCGGGTCGGGGACGAGCGTCGTCGCTGCCCGCGCGCACTCGGTCGAACCGTCGGGCAACGGCTACCTCTACGGCTACGAGGTGGACACCGTCGACCGGAACGGCCAGCGCGCCACGGTCCTGACGTACGTCGACACGGGCGGCACCCACGACCAGAACAGCGCCATCGTCACCGATCCCGCGTCGGGGGAGCCGGTGTCGGTGTGGGCCTACCCGAACGACCCGGGCCTCCCGGTCCTGCCGCAGGTGACGTACCGGGACGCCGTCGCGGAGCTGCTGACCACCCTCGGCATGCCGGTGACGGACCCGACCCTGACGGTGGCCGCGTACCGACCCGGCAAGCGGGCCGTGGTCCGTGTCGACGCGCCGGAGCGCACCCTCTTCATCAAGATCGTCCGCCCGCACCGGGTCGCCCCGATCGTCCGGACGCACGAGCAGTTCGCCGCGGCCGGTCTGCCGGTGCCCCGTGTGCTGTCGAGCCGTGGGGACGGGCTGCTCGTCCTCGAACTCGTCCGGGGCGTGCCGGCCGGCAGCCGGATCACCGAGATCGCCGACGACCCGCGCTTCGTGGCGTCACTGGCGGCACTCACCGGTCGCATCGCCGCGGTGCCGATGACGCAGCAGGCCCGGGCCGACGCGATGGACCACGCGGACTGGCACCGCCGGACCCTGACGACCGCGCTGCCCGGCGACGCCGAGGAGATCGACCGCCTGTACGACGCGATCGGACGTCGGTCGATCGGCTGGAACGCGGCACAGAAGCAGGTGGTGCACGGCGACCTGCACCTCGAGCAGGTGTTCGTCGACGAAGACGAGCCGTGGCGCATCTCGGGTCTGCTCGACATCGACACCGCCGGGTGGGGCTACCCGGTCCGCGACGTCGGTGCGGTCGTCGCGCACCTCGTCGTGACCGGGCTGTGGCACCGCTCCCGTGGCGACGTCGACCGCGGGGCCGCCGCCGAGCGCCTCGCGGACGCGGTCGCGCGCGATTGGGCAGCCCGGAACCCGCAGGAGGCCGAGCGTCTGGGCCCGGCGATCGGCGCGCAGCTCCTCGCACACGCGGGTGGGCAGGCGACCACCGGGTCGGCGAACGGGATCGCGACGGCGGAACAGCTGCTCGCGGCGACGCGAGCCGCCCTGGCGGAACCGGCCCCGGGCCTCCCGTCCGGTGCCGGCCGGCCGCGGTCCGCACCGCGCGTCTGACGCGGTCCGCACCGCGCGTCCGTCACGGTCGCCGCCGCCGTCGTCCCGGTCGTGTCGTGACCCGGCCGGGAGGCCCGCCACGCGCGGGGTGTGGAGAGTCGCCTCCGTCGGTGGCTGGGGAGTAAACTGACCGCGCACGCACGGCGTGCTCGCATGTCGCGGCGATCCCTGCCGCGACGACCGGTCGCTGGCCGGTGCGGGCCGCAGCCGCGTCGCCTGGCAGGTCAGACCTCCAGGACGTTCTCCGGGGGACCTCCTCCGGGATGGGGGCGTGCGTGAGACGCCGCCGGACTCCCGCGCAGACCGTCACATCGACCACCGGCCCGCACCTGGGCCCGCGATGCGGCCTGTCGGATCGATCCGGCGTGCTGCGGGCCACGGCGGCCCGTGGTGGACACCGGTGCGACGGCCACGACACGCGGCAGCCGCACCACACGACTTCCGCCCGTACCGGGTGGCTCGCCCCGACGAGGGCGGAACAGGAGGAGCCTTGGCTCGATCAGGTACCCGTCGCGCTGCCGGTGGCACGCGGACGGCTGCGCGCCGGACCCGGCCGCTCGACAACGACGGCCTCATCCCCGTCCTCGCCCGCGCCGTGCGTGAGGTCGAAGCCGCAGCACAGCGCGGCCCCCTCAAGGCGACGAACCGCACGAAGTTCCAGGCGGTCGCCCTGCTCATGCGTGAGGAGCGTGCCCGCGTCAAGGCGGACGCCACGCTCACCGACGCGCAGCGTGCGGAGCAGCTGAAGCGCCTCGACGGTGTCGCGACGATCCTCGCGAAGACCGCGGCGCGGGACACCAGCGTCATCCAGCTCCTCACCGAAGAAGCGCAGGTCTCCGAAGCGACCCGCACCGTGAAGCGCGACATGATGATCGACGCCGGTCTGGAACTGCAGCCGGAGGACCTGGTCATCGCGGCCGAGCCCACCGCCGCGGTCGAGGCCCCCGAGCGGTCCGTCGTGCCGCAGTCGGTCGTGCGTCGTCAGCTCGCCAACCCGTTCCTGCCGCCGGACTTCGCGCTCGCCGACCAGCCCGTCGCGCACCCGCGCCGCCTGGCGAACTGGGAGCTCTTCGGTCCGCTCTTCAAGTCCTTCGAGTACGGCGCCGGCGGGGGAGCGGCCTCGATGCCGCTGCCCGAGCCGACGACGCTGCAGACCCCGGCCGGTGCCTCGCTGATGAAGCACCAGGCGGAACTCGTCACCTCGGCAGCGCAGGGGCACCGCACCTTCCTGCTCGCCGACGAACCGGGCCTCGGCAAGACCGCGCAGTCGCTGATCGCCGCCGACGCAGCCAAGGCCTTCCCGCTGCTCGTCGTCGTGCCGAACGTCGTCAAGACGAACTGGGCCCGCGAGGCCGAGCGGTGGGTCCCGAACCACCGCGCCACGGTCATCCACGGCGACGGCCAGGACCTCGACGGGTTCGCCGACATCATCATCGTGAACTACGAGATCCTGGACCGGCACGTCGGCTGGCTCGGGAACTTCGGGTTCAAGGGCATGGTCGTCGACGAGGCGCACTTCATCAAGAACAAGGACTCGCAGCGGTCCAAGTTCGTACTGCAGCTCGCCGAGAAGATCCGCGAGCGCACCGCGAACCCGCTGCTCATGGCCCTGACCGGTACGCCGCTCATCAACTCGGTCGAGGACTTCCGCACCATCTGGGAGTTCCTCGGCTGGATCGACGACAAGAAGCCCCGCGCCCAGCTCATGAACCAGCTCGAGGAGATCGGGCTGACCCCGGCCGACCAGGGCTTCTTCAGCGAGGCACGGAAGGCCGTGATCGACCTCGGCATCGTCCGGCGCCGCAAGGTCGACGTGGCCGCGGACATCCCGGCACGTCGGATCGCCGACATCCCGGTCGAGCTCGACGGCGACGAGGGCCGCTCCATCCGCGACGCCGAGCGCGAGCTCACCGCGAAGCTCGTCAAGCGGTACCACCAGGCGCTCGCCGCCCGCACCGGCCAGGCGCCGGTCGAGGGCATCGACGAGAAGCTCGTCCGCCAGGTCGCCCGCTGGGAGCTCGAGGACCAGGACGCCTCGTCCACCGGCGAGAACGTGTTCTCGATGGTGCGTCGCATCGGCCGCGCCAAGGCGCAGCTCGCGGCGGACTACGCGGCGCAGCTCGCCTCGAACGTCGGCAAGGTCGTGTTCTTCGCGAAGCACCTCGACGTGATGGACCAGGCGGAAGAGGTCTTCGCCCGCCGGCACCTGCGCACCGCGACGATCCGCGGCGACCAGACCCCGGCGCAGCGCACGGCCGAGATCGACTCGTTCGTGAACGACCCGGACGTCGCCGTCATCGTCTGCTCGCTGACCGCGGCCGGAGTCGGCCTGAACCTGCAGGTCGCCTCCAACGTCGTCCTCGCCGAACTGTCGTGGACGAGCGCCGAGCAGACGCAGGCGATCGACCGCGTGCACCGCATCGGTCAGGAAGAGCCCGTCACCGCGTGGCGCATCATCGCCGCGCAGACGATCGACACCAAGATCGCGGAGCTCATCGACTCGAAGGCCGGGCTGGCCGCACGTGCGCTCGACGGCTCGGACGAGGAGGTCGTCGACTCCGGCGACATCCAGCTCGACGCGATGGCGGCGCTGCTGCTCGACGCGCTGTCGCGGTAGCGCGCGGCGCTGGCGCGGGCGCGCGGCCGGCGCCCGGCCGGCGCCGTTCGGCTGCGCACAACAGAAACCCGCTCGAACCATGGGAGACCGTGGTTCGAGCGGGTTCCTGTTGTGCGGGTCCGGCTGGCGCCGGGGCCGCGGGCGCCGCGCCGCGGCGGGTCAGACGCGGGACTGCACCTCGGCCAGGGACGGGTTCGTCGCCGTGCTGCCGTCCGGGAAGACCAGCGTCGGCACGGTCTGGTTGCCGCCGTTGACCTCGGCGACGAGTTCGGCCGTCCCGGGGGTGGTCTCGATGTCGACCTCGCGGAAGGGCACGCCCGCCTTGGTCATCTGGTTCTTCAGCCGGGCGCAGTAGCCGCACCAGGTGGTCGTGAACATGGTGACGCCGCCGGCCTCGGGCACGAACGCGTCACGGGTGATCGTCTCGCTCATGTGCTCACGGTAACCCCGGATCCCGGGAGGCGCTTGACCGGCTAGTCCTACATAGGTAGGTTCAAGACATGGAACCGTTGGTCCGCGTCACCGCACCCACGCTCGACGTCCTCGCCGCCCTCCTCGCCGCCGAGGGGCCGGCCTGGGGACTGCGGCTCATCAAGGAGCTCGGTCGCCCGTCCGGCACCGTCTACCCGATCCTCGAACGACTCGAGCGGCAAGGGTGGATCACCTCGGACTGGGACGACGACGCCGATCGGCCCGGCCCGCGTCGCCGCCTCTACGAGTTCACCGCCGACGGGCAGCAGGCGGCGACCGACCTGGTCGCCGTCCGACGGGCGGCCGAGACCAGCGCCTCCCGTCCCGCCACCCGTCCGAGCACCCGGCCGGCGACCTCGTGAGCGCCCTCAGCCGTGTCCTCGTCGACACCGCGGTCGCCGTCTCGCCTGCCGAACACCGGACGGTCCGCCGCGAGCAGTGGCACGCCGACCTCCGCGACGCGGCCGAGCTGGGGCTCTCGCCGACCGCCCTGGCCTTCGGCGCCCTGACCACCGCACTGTTCCACCGCCGAGGTGCTCGGCGCACCACCTGGGGAGACACCATGACCACCACACCGTTCGCCGCACCCGCGGCACCGCACACCATCCGAACCGTCCCGCTGCTGGTCACGGTGGCCGTCCTGTCCGTCCTGATGGCGGGACCGTGGCTGATCCTGCAGCCCAACTCCGGGTACGAGAGCGCCGTCGACCGCATGATCGGCGTCGGCGGTGTCTGGCTGCTGCTCGACCTGGTGCCCGGTGCTGCGATCAGCGCGGCGATCCTGCTCCTGCCCGGCGCCGCTGCCCGCCGTCGGCGCCTCGGTGCGGTCCTCGTCGCCGCCGCAGCCGTCGGGGCGGTCGTCGCGCCGTTCGTCGGACCGCCGTCCGGGTGGCCGGTGAGCATCCTGCCGACGGTCGTGCCGCTCCTCGTGGCACTCGCCGGCTGGCTCGTCGCCATCGACGCTCCGGGCCGTGCCTGGCTGCTCGTGCTGCTCCCGCTCGGAGCGGCCGCCGTGGACGCGGCCGGGGTGCTCTGGCCGCTCGTCCCCGCCCGACTCGTCCCGTGCCTCCTGGCCCTGCCAGCGCTCTCCGTCGTCGTCGCCGGACTGCTCGCCTGGACGACCTCGCCCCTCCGCCGGCGCACCCGTGGCGAGGACCACGCCCCCACCCTGGTAGACAAGACCGTGTGAGCGACACGCACCTCGAGATCGAGCGCACCTACGACCTGTCCGCCGACGCCGCACTGCCCGACCTGGTCGGCGCCGGCGGGATCATGCAGACCGACACCCAGGAGCCGTTCGAGCTCGACGCCACCTACTGGGACACCCAGCGGTACGACCTGGTCGCCGCCCACGTCACCGTCCGCCGGCGCACCGGCGGACACGACGCCGGCTGGCACATCAAGCGCGCCGAGTCCGACACCGTCCGCCACGAAGAGCACTTCCCGCTCACCGAGGACCCGGACACCGTGCCCGTCGAGGTCCTCGCCGCACTCTTCACCGAACGGCGTGGCCGCGGACTGCACCCCGTCGTCCGGATCACCACCACCCGCACCGTCACCCGCCTGCTCGACGAGGACGGTGACCAGGTCGGCGAACTCGCCGACGACCAGGTCGTCGCCGAACGCCTCGACGACGACGCGCCGGCCCACCCGACCACGTGGCGGGAGGTCGAGGTCGAAGCCATCGAGGGCGTCGACCCGCAGATCGCGCACGAGCTCTTCGCCGCCCTGGACGGTCGGTTCGCCGCCGTCGGCGCCGGCCCCGCCGCAGTCGCGTCCAAGCTGGCACGTGGGCTGGCGGGGGCACCGGCACCGCGCCTCCAGACCGAGGAGAAGCCGCACAAGGGCACCGCGGCCCGCGCACTCACCAAGCGGTTGCGGAAACTGCGGGGCACGCTGCTCCGCCTGGAGGCCGGACTCCGGTCCGGCGCTCCGACCGACCTGTCCGAGGTGGCTGAGACCGCCCTCGGCATCGCCGCGGTCCTCGGCTCGTACCGGCCGGCGTTCGCCGACGGCGACGAGATGGACCGCGCCGCCGCTGCGGCCGATGCGCTCGCGGCCGTCACGGCACGAGCCGCCCTGGCGGAGTACCTCGTCGACCGGTTGCCGCGAGCCTCCAGCCCGGCGCAGGAAGCACTCATCGACTCGATCACCCGCGAGCGGATCCTGGCCTCCACGCGCCAGCGCCGCGATGACGCCACCCGCGAGGTCCTGCTGTCCCTGCACGAGGAGTCGTTCCTCGAACTGCTCGACGCCCTCGACGACGCCGTCGAACGCCCTCAGCCGACCGAGTGGGCACTCCGCGACCCGAAGCGTGTCGCCCAGGACGTCTCGGCGATCGAGAAGCCGCGCGTCGGCGACCTCGTCCGTGTCGCCGTCGGGGACGACCCCGCCGACGAGGCCGGCGACCGCGAGGCCACCCAGCGCGCCTGGCACGCCACGCTCCGCGCCCGGATGGCGATGGACGTCCTCGGCGACGACGCGTTCCCGCACGCGCTCTGGAAGCGGATCGGCACCGCGGCCGACGTGCTGACCGAGCGGGTCCGGTCGCTGCACGCGCTCGAGCAGCTCCGCGTGCAGGCCGGCATCGCCGAGCGCGCCGGTGAGGGCACGTTCGGGTACGGCGTCCTGGCCGGCGACCGGGTCCGCGTGGCCGAGGAGTCCTACGACGAGGCGGTGCACGCGCTCAACCGCGTGTGACGGACTGTCCGTCCGCACACGACGACGGCGCGCACCCGAGCAGGGTGCGCGCCGTCGTCGTGAGGCCTGCTGCGTGTCAGCCGGCGTGTCAGCCGGCCGGTCAGCCGGCCGGTCAGCCGGCCGCGATCGGGTCCGCGCTCGCCGCCGCGGGGGAGACGTCGGCGAGGCCGAGCACGTCGAGCAGCCAGGCCAGCTCGGACGCACGCTCCTTCCACGAGTCGTACCGACCGCTGACACCACCGTGTCCGGCGGACATCTCGGTCTTCAGGAGCACCGGCGCACCGACCTCCCGCAGCTTCGCGGTCCACTTCGCCGGCTCGACGTACAGCACGCGGGTGTCGTTGATCGAGGTCACGGCGAGGATGCGCGGGTACTGCACGTCGTCGCGGACGTTCTCGTACGGGGTGTACTCGCTCATGTACCGGTAGACCTCGGGGTCGTGCAGCGGGTCGCCCCACTCGTCCCACTCGATGACGGTCAGCGGCAGGTCCGGGTCGAGGATGCTCGTCAGCGCGTCGACGAACGGCACCGCGGCCAGGATGCCCGCGAACCGCTCGGGCGCCAGGTTCGCGACGGCGCCCATCAACAGACCGCCGGCGCTGCCGCCCTCGGCCACGAGACGCTCGGGTGTCGTCCGGCCGCTGTCGATGAGGTGCTCGGCGACGGCGACGAAGTCCGTGAACGTGTTCTTCTTCGTCAGGGTCTTGCCGTCCTCGTACCAGTGACGGCCCAGTTCGCCACCACCGCGGACGTGGGCGACGGCGAAGACGACACCGCGGTCGAGCATCGACAGACGCATCACGCTGAAGCCCGGGTCGATCGAGTGCTCGTACGAGCCGTACCCGTACAGGTGCAGCGGTGCCGGGGCGTCCGCGTCGACGGCGTCACGGCGCCACACGAGGGAGACCGGGATCCGGGTGCCGTCGGACGCCGTCGCCCAGTCGCGCTCCTGCACGTAGTCGGCCGGGTCGTAGCCGCCCAGCACCGGCTGCCGCTTGAGCACCGTGACCGCACCGGTCGCCAGGTCCAGGTCGCTCACCTCTGACGGGGTCACGAAGGACGTGTAGCCCAGCCGGAGCGTCGGCTGGTCCCACTCGGGGTTGCCGCCGAGCCCGGCCGAGAACAGTGCCTCGTCGAAGGGGACCTCGTGGGCATCGCCGTAGCCGTCGCCCTCGATCGGGATGATCGCGATCCGGGGGAGTGCCTCGGAGCGGTACTCGAGCGCCAGGTGCCCGGCGAAGGCGTCCACCGACTCGATGCGTCGTTCGGTGTGGTGCGGGACGACGACGCGGCGGTCGGACCGGGACGTCGGGTCGTCGGCGGGGACGTCGACGAGCTCGAAGTTCTCGGCGCCGTCGTTGTGCAGGACGAGCAGGCGGTCGCTGCCACCGACGATGGCGTGTTCGATCTCGTACTCGACGCCCTCTCGACGGGGCCACACGACGCGGAACTCGCCGGTCGGGTCGGACGCGTCGAGGACGAGCGCCTCGGAGGTGATCTTCGACCCGAGCTCGATGACGATGTACTGCGACGAGCGGGTCACGCCCACACCGACCCAGTAGCGGTCGTCGGGCTCCTCGAACACCACGACGTCGGCGTCCGCCGAGGTGCCGACGGTGTGGCGCCAGATGCGGTCCGGGCGCCAGGAGTCGTCGACGGTCGGGTAGAACACGTAGCGGCCCGAGGGGTCGAACGTGGCGCCGGCCCCGGTGTTCGGGATCGTGTCGCCGAGGTCCTGCCCGGTCTCGAGGTCACGGACGGCCAGGGTGTAGCGCTCGTCGCCCTCGACGTCGACGCCGTAGACCAGCCGACGACCGTCGTCGCTGATGTCGTAGGTGCCGAGCGAGAAGAAGTCGTGCCCCTCGGCCAGGGCGTTGCCGTCCAGGACGACCTCTTCGCCGGGCAGGGTGCCGGCGCTCGCCGACCCCGCAGCATCCGACCCCGCAGTGTCTGCCTCGAGCGACGGCGGGGTCCAGTCGTCCGGCCCGCTGATCGGGGCGCGGCACTGCACGCCGTACTGGCTGCCCTCACTGGTCCGGGTGAAGTACCACCACTGGCCCATGCGCACGGGGACCGAGAGGTCGGTCTCCTGCACGCGGGTCTTGACCTCGTCGAAGAGCCGCTCACGTAGGGCGCCGAGGTGGTCGGTCTGCGCCTCGGTGTACCGGTTCTCGGCTTCGAGGTACGCGATGGTGTCCGGGGACTCCTTGTCGCGCAGCCACTCGTAGTCGTCGACGAAGTCGATGCCGTGGTGGGTCCGCGTACGAGGCCGCTTGGCGGCGGTCGGCGGGGTGGTCACGTCGTGCTCGCTGGTCACCGGCCCACCCTATGCGCTCAGGGTGGAGGCCCGACCCGGCTCCGGGGCAGCGGCTGCCGGTCCGACCTGCCCCGGTACGGCCCGCCCCGGTGCCGGCACTGCCGCCGCCCGGATGCGCTCAGCCAGCACATCGAGCTCCGCCAGCACGTCCGACGCCACCCACGCCCGGACGTGTCGTCGCTCGGTCACCGGGCGCAGCACACCCGCGTCGACCAGCTCGTCGATCACGGCGTCCGTCCACGGCAGGTCCGGAGGCAGCGCAGCGGTGATCGCCGCTTCGGTCAGCACCGGGTCTGCGAGCAGGACGCGCAGCACCGTCGAGTCGTGTGCCACCCGGGCCCCGCGACCCGCCGGGTGCACCGCAGCGCGGTCCTGCTCGAGCTCGTCCAGCCGGAGGGCCGCGTACTCGACCTCGTCGCACACGGTGCCGATCGCCGCGGCGACCAGGCGCACCACGCCGTCGACGTGCCCGTCCCGGTAGCGGACGAGTTCGGCGAAGTACCCCGCCCGGTCCGCCACGAGCGCCGCCGCGACCGGGACCACGAGCGAGGAGGTCAGTCCGCGCCGGCGGAGCACCGCGTTCACCAGCGCCCGGCCGATCCGCCCGTTGCCGTCGGTGAACGGGTGCACCGACTCGAACTGGGCGTGTGCGATCGCCGCCTGCACGACCGGGTCGAGGTCGTCGCGGTCCAGGAACGCGAACAGGTCGTCCATGGCGTCGGGGACGTCGTCGGCCGGTGGCGGGACGTAGGCGGCGTCCCGCGGTGACGCGCCGCCGCCGATCCAGTTCTGCACCTGCCGCCACCGCCCGGCCACCGGACCGTCGACCGGGTCGTCCCGCATGAGCACCGCGTGCGCGTCGAGCACCGAGCGCTCGGTGATGCCGCCCTGCCCGGCGTCGTCGATCATCGCCCGCAGTGCCGCGGTCGCGCCGACCATCGCGGTGGCGCTGCCGTTCGCGCGGATGCCGACCAGGGCACGGGCGTAGTCGTCGAGCGTCGCGTGCTCGTCCTCGATCCGGGAGGACGAGACGGCCTCGGTCCGGGCGAGCAGCAGGTCGAACGTCGCGGTGCGGTCGCCCAGACGTCGGTCGAGTTCGGCGAGCCGCTCGGCGACCCGCGACACCAGGTCGGCGGTGCCCGAGGACGGGGTCCAGGTGCGGTCGGCGATCCGCGGTGGCAGGGAGCAGCGGACCGAGCGGACCATCCGGTCGGCTCGTGGCGGCCGCCCGCTGCTCCGCCACGGTCGGGTCGTCGTCCGGTGCGCAGGCCAGCCGGGCCGGGTGTCGTCAAGGTGCATCGTGCCTCCGCTCGTCGGGTCCGACAGAAGGTACCGACCACCGAGCGCGCAGCACCAAGAACCTGTATTCCGTACACGAACTCCGTGGTGTCCGGCGACGGCATCGGTACCGTTGTGGGATGACTGACAACTCGTTCGTGATCACCGGTGCCCACGTCGTCCCCGTCGACGGCGACGCGTTCGACGGCGGCGCGGTCGTCGTGCAGGACGGCCGCATCACGGCGGTCGGACCCGACGTCGTGGCGCCCGACGGCCTGCCCGAGGTCGACGCTGCCGGTGCCTGGCTCCTGCCCGGCTTCGTCGAGGCGCACGGCCACGTCGGCATCCACGAAGAGGCGAACGGTTCGGCGGGCAACGACACGAACGAGATGACCGGACCGAACATGGCTGCCGTCCGGGCGATCGACGCGGTCGACATCGACGACGACGGCTTCCGCGACGCCCTGTCCGGTGGCATCACGAGCATCGTCGTGAAGCCCGGCTCCGGCAACCCGATCGGTGGACAGACCGTCGCGATCAAGACCTGGGGTGGCCGCACCATCGACGAGCAGCTCATCTCGGACGCCGTGAGCATCAAGAGCGCCCTCGGCGAGAACCCGAAGCGGGTCTACGGCGAGAAGGGGCAGACGCCCTCCACCCGCCTCGGCGTCGCCAAGGTGATCCGCGAAGCGTTCGTCGCAGCGCAGGACTACCGAGCGGCCCGCGATGCCGCCCACGCGAAGGACGAGCCGTTCACCCGCGACCTCACGAAGGAAGCACTGGTCCGCGTCCTCGACGGCGAGCTCGCCTGGGACCAGCACACCCACCGGCACGACGACATCGCCACCGCGGTCCGTCTCGCAGAAGAGTTCGGCTACCGCCTGGTCGTCAACCACGGCACCGAAGCACACAAGATCGCGGGCCTGCTCGCTGAGAAGGGCATCCCGGTGATCTACGGCCCGCTGTTCACCAGCCGCTCCAAGGTGGAGCTGCGCGATCGCGGCATCCCGAACCTCACCACGATCGCGGCGGCCGGTGTCCGGGTCGCGATCACCACCGACGCCCCCGTCGTCCCGATCAACATGCTCGTCACCCAGGCGACGATGGCGGTCCGGGACGGCCTGCCCCGACAGACCGCGCTCGAGGCGATCACCTCCGCGCCGGCCGACATCCTCGGCTTCGGTGACCGGGTCGGCCGCATCGCGGAGGGACTCGACGCCGACCTCGTCCTCTGGGACGGCGACCCGCTCGACGCCACCAGCCGCGCGCAGCGGGTGTGGATCGAGGGCAAGCAGGTCTACGCGTACGTCGACGGGCAGGGTGTGACGACCCCGCGCTGGTGACGACGCGGGTCGACACGTGACCAGATGACGGACGGGAGGCGCGGTGCGGGCCCGCACCGCGCCTCCCGTCCGACCTCGGGCTCGATCAGTCCGGGCCGGGCCGGCCCGGCCCGGCCCTGCCCTGTTCAGTCCTGGCGCGACAGCAGGAAGTCGTTGATCCGCTCGGTCATGCCGAGGTCCATCTCCTGCGGCACGCCGTTGACGGTGTGGATCGGCGCCGCCTGCCGGATGCTCGACACCAGCCACAGCGCGTCCGCGGCCCGCAGGTCGTCCAGGGTGACGAGTTCGTAGGCGGTCTCGATGCCCTCCTGCTCGGCGAAGCGGAAGACGTCGGCCTGCGTGGTGCCGTCGAGGATGCCGATGTCGGTGCGCGGGGTGACGAAGCGACCGCCGACGGACATGATGAGGTTGGCGCGGGTGCCCTCGAGGACGTAGCCGTCGGTCGAGATGAAGAGCGCGTCGTCGGCACCGCGTCGGACGGCCTCGCGGAGCGCCGCCATGTTGATGGCGTACGACAGCGTCTTCGCCCCCTGCAGCAGCCACGGCGAGGTCCGTTCGACGTCGTGCCGGTAGCCGCGGTCCAGCGTGACGACCCCGATGCCCTCGGTGCGGTCGCGGGTCTGGTCGGCGGACGGTGCGGCGTAGACCCAGCCGGTCGGACGGCCGAGGCCCTCGACGCCGCGGGTCAGGACGGTCTTGGCGTAGGCCTCGCGCACCGGGTCGAGCCGCGCGCAGGCGGCCTCGATGGCCTGGCGCCAGGCGTCCAGGTCCGGCTCGGGCAGGTCGAGCTTCGCGGCGGACCGGCCGAAGCGGGCGAGGTGCGCCTCGAGGGCCTGTGGACGGCCGTCGATGACCGTGATCGTCTCGAACACACCGTCGCCCCGGGTGAGGCCGAGGTCCATCACCTGGATGTGCTCCTCGAGCGGCTTCGCCCAGGTGAACGCGTCGGCCTCCGGGTCGTGCGGCGCTGCGGCGCGGGAGGGCTGGTTCAGGACGGCGAGGACGGTGTCGGTCATGCCCCCATCCAACCCCAGACCGGTGTCAGCGAGCACCGGTGTCAGCGAGCGCGGGTGTCAGCGAGCGCGGTTCTCAGCGCGCACCGGGCAGCGCGTCCATCAGCTTCCAGACCGCCTCGGTGAGTTCCGGGTGCTGGAGCGCGATGCGCCGGAGGCGGTGGTACTCCTCGCCGTGCTCAGTGCGCTGCCCCGATGCCGGGTGCGACGACCACTGTGCGCTGCGCTGACCGATGCGGACGTCGACCTCCATCGCCTCGGCACGGAGGATCAGGACGACCTGCTCGTCGACGCTCGGCAGCGTGTGCATGAAGTCCCAGGGATCGTCACCCTGCCGACACCGGTGTTCGACGATGACCGAGATCTCCTCGGCGGCTTCGGCGCGCAGCACCTCGAGGCTGCGCCCCGTCCTGCGTGACTCAGCCATGACGCCCCCACAGCACGCCTGCCATGCAACGAGCGTACGTCATCGGATCGGCCACACTGGACCACATGACGGACCGCGACGAGAGCAAGACCCAGCACCCGGCCGTCGTCGTCGTGTACCTCCTGCGGAACGGTCCGGACGGGCCGGAGGTGCTGCTCGGCGAGAAGCGACGGGGTCTCGGCACCGGTCGTGTGGTCGGCCCCGGCGGCAAGCGTGAGGGCACCGAGACGGCGGTCGAGACGGCCGTGCGCGAGGTGGCGGAGGAGGTCGGCCTCCGCATCGACCCGGCCGACCTGGAGGCCCGTGGCACGTTGGACTACCGGTTCCCGTTCCGCCCGTCCTGGTCCCAGGTCTCGGACGTCTTCGTGTGCCGCCGCTGGCAGGGCGACCCGTCGGGCGGCGACGAGCTGGAGCCGCGCTGGGTGCCGGTCCAGGACGTCCCCTACGACGCGATGTGGGACGACGCGCGCTACTGGTTGCCCGCGGTCCTCGACGGGGGCCAGGTCGACGCCCGGGTGGTGTTCGCGGAGGACAACGCGTCGGTCGCCGGGTTCACCGGGACGGGGATCGGCGAGCCCGTCTGAGCTGCCGCGCCGCACCTGCCGTCCCTGCCGCGTCAGCGTCGGCGCTGCCGGGCCGCGGAACGCTCGTCAACGTGCCCGTCAGCGTGCGCGCTGCGTGGGAGTGGTGCCGGTGCGCGCGGCTTCGGCCTCGGCCATGACGTCGGCGTCCCCGCTCTGCCCACCGAGCGGGCGGACGAAGAAGTCGACGACGCCGAACGCGATCGCGGCGATGAGGGCGAACATCGCCCAGCCGTCCCAGAGCCCGGCGACGCTGCGGCCACCGCTCGGCGCGAGCACGATGCTCGTGACGTAGGACAGCGCCGCGATGACGAGGAAGACGACGACGATCGTCATGAGCAGGCGGTGCCAGGCGGTTCGGGTCATGATCGGACCAGGATAGCCGTCGCCCCGGCGCTCATCGACGGGCCATCCCCGCCGGGCACTCACCGACGAGGGTTCAGCGGCTCGTTCTCGAGCCCGTCGCGGCCGCCGGTGAAGACGTCCCCGGCGGCACGTTCGTCCTCCCAGTCGTCGTCGCGCAGGACCTGCAGCGTGCCGGTCTCGGTCGAGATGAGGCCGTTCCGCTCGAGTTCGGCGTCACGCTGGCGGCCGAGGAACTCGCGGTTGGCGGTGTTCGCGTCCTGGAACATCGTGGTCCGGCCGGTGACGATCGCGCGGATCCGGCGGCGCTCCCACCACTTCTTGCCGAGGAACATCAGCACCAGCCCGGCCGCGGCGTAGCAGCCCATCGTGATCAGCCCGCGCTCCGGGCCCGGACCGACGCCGTAGAGCTGGTGCTTGATCATGTCGACCATGCTCGAGCCGACGACGACGTTGTTGAGCCACGCGAACGGCTCCGGCATGAACCACTTCGGGTAGGCGCCACCGGAGGACGGCATCGACAGGAAGACGAAGCAGATCATGGCGGGAGCGGCGATGAACCGGCCGACGAAGTAGCTGAGCCCGTTCACGGCCAGGCCGATCGCGACGATCCAGCCCCACGCGATGAGGACGAGCGGGACGAAGTGGCCGTGGATCGCACCGACGACCGGGCCGGCGAGGGTGTTCGTGATGAGCGAGATGACCAGACCGCCGGTGACGATGACCGCCATCCGGGTGCGGTGGCGGAGCGGGCCGCCCATGATGCCGATGAACATCGCGACCATGTAGCCGCCGATGCACCACGCGAGCATCACGTACATCCCGACCGTGCCGTACTCGTCGTACGCCGGCAGGGGAGCGAGTTCGGTCACCCGGGGAGCGGTCAGCCCGGCACCGGTCAGCACGGCGCTCAGGGTCGCCGGCACCAGGTTCGCGACCTGGAACTGGTGCGCGCTGGCCTTGAACAGCTCGTTCGCCGACGGGTCGTACGCGACGGCGATCGTCCCGGCGAGGACATCACGCTTCGCGCTGGCGAGCGAGTCGTAGGAGGAGAACAGGTACTCGCCCGGGAGCGCCTTCTGCACGGCTCCGACGAGGGTCTGGTCGCTGCCGACGATGCCGATCGGCACGTCGTGCGGGTGCGGGGCGTGGAACGCGAAAACGTAGCAGAGGCAGAAACCGACGATGAAGAACAGCGGCATCCACAGCTGGAGCCCGATGAGCTGAAGCGACGGGTGCAGGGTGGCGTACCAACGGCGGTAGCGGCCGATGTGTTGCTTCGGCGGCGGCGTGGGGCGTGCCTCCCGGCCGGGGCGGTGTGCCGGGCGTGACCGGTCGTCCGCGACCCGCGCCGTGTCGCCGGCGCTGCGCGTCGGGAGGTCGTTGTTCCTGCGTGCTTCGTTCCGCGGTGTGCTCACTCGGCGGTGCGCTCCTGTCCTGTCGTCTGGCATCCCAGGGTACGCCTGGGTACCGGAGTGAGGACCGGTCAGGAACGACTGCGGGAGGCCTGCGCCGAGTCCATCGCGAGTTCTTCCGCATCGAGGGTCACGAGCACGCGGCGCATGACCTCTTCGTCGAGGTTGCCCTTCTCGCGCTCCTCGAGGACGATCTCGCGCCGGCGGTCGAGCAGCTCGCGCCGGATGTCCTGGATCTGCGCACCGCGGAGACGCATCGGGGCCATGCGGTCCTCCGACTCCTCTTCCTCGGCGTCCTGCCGGAACGTCTCGGCCTGGCGTTCCAACCGGGCCTTCAGGCGGGAGACCACCGAGTCGACGGCGTCCGTGCCGTACCGCGTGCCCCACTCCGGACGGCGCTTGTCGAGCAGCTCGATCGCGGCGACGGTGGTCCGCTGGTTGAGCAGCATCTCGCTGCGCCGGTCCATGTCGTCCTCGCCCGGGTCCTGCACCTTGAGTGCGCGGATCACGAACGGCAGCGTCAGCCCCTGCAGCAGCAGGGTGCCGACCGTGACGATGAAGGCGATCACGAAGATCGTGTCCTGGGCGGGGATCTTCGTCGGGCTCGCGACGACCGAGACCGCGGCGGCCAGCGTCACCACGCCACGCATGCCGGTCCACGAGATGACCGTCAGTTCCCGCCAGTTGAGCTTCGGTTCGGCCGTGCCTCGGATCCAGCGCAGGGAACGGTGCCCTCGGGAGGCGCGGATCCGCAACGGACGGATGAACCGGCCGTGCAGGCGGTTGCGTGCGTACGACTCGAAGATGAAGAGCGGGCGGACCACGATCACCACCACCAGGACGACGGCCGCGGCGGTCAGCGTCTGGCCGAGGCTCCGCTCGCTCTCGACCAGGTCCTGCACGACGGTGTTGAGCTGCAGACCGATCAGCGCGAAGACGAAGCCCTCGAGGATCACGTCGACACTCGTCCAGAGCGGGCGCTCCTGCAGGCGGGTCGCGTAGCCCTCCTTGGGGGAGTTGTAGCCGATGTACAGCCCCGCGGTGACGACCGCGATGACGCCCGAGCCGGAGAGCTCCTCCGCCAGGATGTACGCCACGAACGGCAGCAGGATGCTCATGATCGTCTCGACCACCGGGTCGTTGATCCGCATCCGGATCCAGTGCACGACCACACCGAGGACACCGCCGACGACCAGGCCGACGCCGATCGCCAGGCCGAAGATGCCGAGGTCCTGCCAGATCGTCAGCGATGCGCCGGCGATGATCAGCGTGAACACCCGGACCAGCGTCAGGGACGCGGCGTCGTTGATCAGGCTCTCGCCGGACAGGACCGTCATCACCCGGCGGGGCAGCCCGAGCTTGCGGCCGATCGCCGCCGCGGACACCGCGTCCGGCGGCGCCACGATCGCACCCAGGAGGATCGCGGCCGGCCACGTCATGTCGGGGATGATCAGGTAGGCGGCCAGGCCCACGGCGAGCGCCGTGATGATGACGAGGAAGATGCCGAGTCGTCGGATCTGTTTGATCGACCCGCGGAAGCTCTGCCACGACACGTCGAGCGCCGCCGAGTAGAGCAGCGGCGGCAGGACCACCGTGAGGATGACCTCCGAATCGATCTCGATGTGCGGCAGACCGGGGATGAACGACACGCCGAGGGCGACCGCGGTGACGAGGAGCGGAGCCGGGAGTCCCCACGCTCGGGCGAACCCGGTGACGGCGAGCGATCCGACCAGCAGGATGAGCAACTCGGCGATGTCCACGGGTCCATCTTCCCATCCCGAGGGTGTGGACCTGAGCGGACGTGAAGGGCAGATGAACAACAGGTGTCCGTTCGGCTTGCCCGATGCCCCTCCGCCTGGGACACTTGCCCGCGGTGGACATCACGCTCATAGTCGTCCTGGTCATTGCGTTGGCCCTCTTCTTCGACTTCACAAACGGTTTTCACGACACCGCCAACGCAATGGCGACCCCGATCGCGACCGGCGCCATGAAGCCCACGGTGGCGGTCTCCGTCGCAGCGGTGCTCAACCTCGTCGGGGCGTTCCTCAGCACTGCTGTGGCGACGTCGATCTCGCACGGGCTCATCAACGAGGGACCCGGTGGCGTCGCCATCAGTCCGGAGATGATCTTCGCGGGGCTGATCGGCGCGGTGGTCTGGAACATGATCACGTGGCTGCGCGGCCTGCCGTCGTCGTCCTCGCACGCGCTCTTCGGTGGCCTCATCGGTGCCGCGATCGTCGGTGCTGGGTTCGACTCGGTCAACTACGCGGCGCTGCTGACGGTGGTGATCATCCCGGCCTTCCTGTCGCCGGTGATCGCGGCCCTGGTGTCACTGCTCGCCACGCGCATCGCGTACCGGATCACCCGGCGCCCGGTGTTCCCGAACGAACGCGGTGGCTTCCGCATCGGCCAGATCTTCACCTCGTCGATGGTGTCGCTCGCACACGGCACGAACGACGCGCAGAAGACGATGGGCGTCATCACGCTCACGCTCATCGCGTCCGGTGCCCAGTCGGCGAACCAGGGCGTGCAGTTCTGGGTCGTCGTGGCCTGTGCGCTCGCGATCGCCCTCGGCACCTACACCGGCGGCTGGCGCATCATCCGCACCCTCGGCTCCGGCATCACCGAGATCCGAGCGACGCAGGGCTTCGCGGCCGAGGCCTCGACCGCCGCGACGATCCTGGCCTCGAGCCACCTCGGTTTCGCGCTCTCCACCACGCAGGTGTCCTCGGGCTCGATCATCGGTGCGGGCCTCGGCCGCCGCGGGTCGAAGATCCAGTGGTCGACCGCGGGCAAGATCGTCATCGCCTGGTTCATCACCCTGCCGGCAGCCGCCGCGGTCGGAGCGATCGCCTCCGGCATCGCCCGCTTCGGCGTGATCGGCCTGGTCATCGACGCCGTCGCCGGTGGGATCGTGGTCCTCGGCCTGTACCTCTGGTCGCTGCGCAAGCCGCACGACTCGGCCATCGAGATCGACGTCGCCGCGAACGCCGTGCTCACCCGCAAGGAGCAGCGCGGCCTGCAGCGCAAGAAGCGTGCCGAGGCCGTCGCCGCCCGCCGCGCCGAACTGAGCCGTGAGCGGACCCTCCGCCGCATGGCCGGACGCAAGGGAGGCCGTCGCTGATGGGCATCGACTGGGGAGCGTTCCTGCTCGTGGCGCTCGTCGCCGTCGTCTCGGCCTGCTTCGTCGTCTCCGTGTACTCGGTCGGGCTGCGCTTCTGGAGCGCCGCCGACACCCGTGCGGGCAAGTACACCGTGAAGGACGACGGCACGATCGGCCCGGCCACCGCCGGCTTCCCCGACCCGAACGCCGCCGCCGGGGCCGTCCGGATGCTCCGGGCGCTCGCCGTGGTCTGCTTCGTGCTCTGCGGTGCGGCCGTGCTGTACGGCATCTACCTGATCGTGCCCGCCTTCCATTGACGCGCGGTACGTCCTCTCCGGCAGCGGCCGGCCTCCGGGCCGGCCGTTGCTGCGTCGTGGAGTGCGCCCGTCCGCCCTCGGTCACGCGAGCGGGCGGAATGCCAGGGGGCGTGGCGGACGGACCGCGCGTTCTGGCCCGCTCGCCGTCTGCGGGCCGGGAGGCGCGTGCCGGGCTGGTCCCGTGCCTCCCGTGCGCCCTGGCCTTGAGCGGGCGGAATGCCAGGGTGCGTGGCTGGCGCACCGCACGTTCTCGCCCGCTCCCCGCCACCCTGAGGTGAGCGGGCGGAATGCCAGGGTGCGTCAGCCGTGCGCGGCGCGTTTGTGCCCGCTCGCCGTCTGCGGGCCGGGAGGCGCGGGGCGGGCTGGTCCTGTGCCTCCCGTCCGCCCGGACCGTGAGCGGGCGGAACACCAGGTTGCATGGCGGACGGACCGCGCGTTCTCGCCCGCTCGCGGATGCCCCTGGGGCGAACGGGCGGAATGCCAGGGTGCGTCAGCCGTGCGCGGCGCGTTTGCGCCCGCTCGCCGTCGGCCCGACGGTGGTCGGCGGAAGGGAGGCGCGTGGTGGCTGGTGCCGCGCCTCCCGTCCGCCTCGTGCGTGAGCGGGCGTAATGCCAGGGGTCGTCGGCCGCGCGCGGCGCGTTTGCGCCCGCTCGCCTTCGGGGCGTCCGCGAGCGGGCGGAATGCAAGTGCCCGTCAGCCG